>NZ_JAFCTX010000003.1:0-194856 GCF_049896245.1 Cypionkella sp. TWP1-2-1b2
GCGACGACGGCAGCGATACGCTGTCGGGTGATGCGGGCGCTGATCTGCTCTACGGCGGCACCGGCAACGACACCCTGAGCGGCGACGACGGCAGCGATACGCTGTCGGGTGATGCGGGCGCTGATCTGCTCTACGGCGGCACCGGCAACGACAGCCTGCTTGGCGGTTTGGGCAATGACAGCCTGCTCGGCGGCGATGGCGATGATACGCTGGACGGTGGCACCGAAGCCGACAGTCTGCTCGGCGAGGCGGGCAACGACAGCTTGCTCGGCGGCGATGGCAATGACAGCCTCTATGGCGGCGCGGACAATGACACGCTGTCGGGCGATGCGGGCGCTGATCTGCTCTACGGCGGCACCGGCAACGACAGCCTGCTTGGCGGTGCTGACAACGACACCCTGAGCGGCGACGACGGCAGCGATACGCTGTCGGGTGATGCGGGCGCTGATCTGCTCTACGGCGGCACCGGCAACGACAGCCTGCTTGGCGGTTTGGGCAATGACAGCCTGCTCGGCGGCGATGGCGATGATACGCTGGACGGTGGCACCGAAGCCGACAGCCTGCTCGGCGAGGCTGGCAACGACAGCCTGCTCGGCGGCGATGGCAACGACAGCCTCTATGGCGGTTTGGACACTGACACGCTGTCGGGTGATGCGGGCAATGATCTGCTGTTCGGGGGCCTTGGCAACGACAGCCTGCTTGGCGGAGCTGACAACGACACGCTCTACGGCGACGACGGTTCGGATACTCTGGACGGTGGCGCGGGCAATGATCTGCTTTATGGCGGCACCGGCAACGACAGCCTGCTCGGCGGTTTGGGCAATGACAGCCTGCTCGGCGAGGCGGGCAATGACAGCCTGCTTGGCGGCGATGGCGATGATACGCTGGACGGTGGCACCGAAGCCGACAGCCTGCTCGGTGGCGTGGGCAATGACAGCCTGCTCGGCGGCACCGAGAACGACACGTTGTCGGGCGATCTCGGCAATGACAGCCTGTTTGGCGGCTTGGGCAATGACCAGCTTTATGGTGGTGACGGCAACGACACGTTGTTTGGTGATGCGGGCAATGACACGCTGGATGGCGGGCAGGGAGCTGACAGCATTGACGGCGGCGATGGCAATGATTCCATCATCGGCGGTCTGGGCGTGTGGAATGACACGTTGCTTGGGGGCTTGGGCGACGATACCATCTTGGGCGGCGACGGCACCGACCTTGCCTATGGTGGCGCGGGCAATGACACGATCTCGACCGGCCTTGGCAATGACACCGTCTATGGCGATGCAGGCAATGACACCCTGTCCGGGGGCGATGGCAATGACCTGCTCTATGGCGGTCTTAACGAGGATTCTCTCAGCGGCGGCATCGGTGACGATCTGCTGGACGGTGGCGACGGCAACGATAGCCTTGACGGCGGCTCGGGCAATGACAGCATCCTTGGCGGCGCAGGCAATGACACATTGCTCGCTGGGGCCGGTGACGATGCGCTGAGTGGCGGCGATGGCAATGACTCGATCAACGCCTCACTTGGCAATGATACCGTCGATGCCGGGGCAGGTGATGACAGCGCGGACGCAGGTTCGGGCAATGACCTGATCTACGGCGGCGACGGTCAGGACAGCATTTTCGGCGGCGCCGACACTGACACGATCTATGGTGGCACGGGCCATGACCAGATTTTCGGCGGCGACGGCACCGATTTGATCAGCGGCGATGCGGGCAATGACACGCTGTCCGGCGATGCGGGCAACGACACGCTTTTTGGCGGTGCTGACAACGATCTGCTGTACGGTGGCGACGGCAATGACCTGCTCTATGGCGGGCTTGGCAATGACGTGGTCTATGGCGATGCGGGCGATGACACGCTGCGGGGCGAGGCCGGGGCCGATACGCTGTACGGCGGCGCGGGCAACGAGCTGTTTCTTGTCGATGGCAATGCCAACGCATACGGCGATGTGATCGCAGGCGGTGAGAATGTCGGCGACAATGACGTGCTTGATCTGACCAGCTGGGGCTGGGCGCTGACCAATATCATCTACGATCCGATGAATCCCGAGAATGGCACCGTCGAGTTCCTTGATGCTGCGGGCCATGTGATTGGCACGATGACCTTCTCGAACATCGAGAAAGTCATCCCCTGCTTCACCCCCGGCGTGATGATCACGACGGATCGCGGCGATGTCGTGGTCGAGGATTTGCGGGCGGGCGATCTGCTGTTGACCCGCGATCACGGCTTGCAACCGATCCGCTGGATTGGCAGCCGTACGCTGGGTTTGGGCGATCTGATCGCGCATCCGCACCTGCAGCCGGTGAAGATCGGGCAGGGCGCGCTCGGCTATGGCCTGCCGCAGCGCGATACATTGGTTTCGCCGCAGCACCGCATGCTGATCGAAGGTGCGTTGCCGGAAATGCTGTTTGGCGAGGCCGAGGTGCTTGTGGCCTCCGCCCATCTGACCGCCTTGCCGGGGGTTGTGCAGATTTTGCCGCCCGGTGTGACCTATATTCACCTGCTGCTGGAGCATCACGAGATCATCTGCGCCAATGGGGCCTGGACCGAAAGCTTCCAACCCGCCGAGCGGATGTTGGATGCGATGGAAGATGGCCCGCGCGCGGAAATTGCAGAATTGTTCCCCCAGCTTATGCTGGATCACGCCGATTACCCGGCGGCGCGTCTGACGCTGAAAGCGCATGAGGCCAAGGTGCTGCTCTCGGCGTGATCCGCCGATTTCCGTGACGGAAATCGTGACGGAAATCGTGTCGGAATTCGTGTCGAATTCCGCGCGCTAGCCTTGTCGCCTTGCGTGCCATGCCGCCCAAGCTTCCGGTGTGTCCAGATCGGTCAGCGCGTGCTGATCGGGCAGGGCGATCAGCCTGACACGCGAGGGATACTGCGTCAAAACGCTCCGCGCCCCCTCATCGCCGCGCAAATCCTGCAACACCCCCCGCAAATCTGCGGGAAAAACCACCGGATGCCCTGGCCTGCCATCGCTGCTTGCCCCGCGCAGAATGGCGCGTGGTGCCTGATCGAAAGCCGCGATCAACGCCAGCAGATCATCCGCGTTCAACTCTGGCATATCCGCAGGCAGGATCATCAACGCGCCCTGTGCCGCCTTAGCCCCGGCGCGGATCGAGGCCGCCATGCCCTCGTCTGCCGCAGCAACCGACAGCACCACAGCGTCAACACCCGCCACAGCCTGCCGTCGCGCCACATCCTCGATGCGCAGCGTCACGATCACTTGGGCACAAACGTCCCGCGCCATCTGCGCCTGCCTGCGCAGCATCGCCACACCGTCCACCAATTCCAACAGCTTATCGCCGCCGCGCATACGGCTGCTGGCTCCGGCGGCGGGGATCAGGATGGTCAGCGGCATGGAACAAGCGTGACGCAAAGCCAAGCCCCGGTCAAGCAACCGGGTCTGGCGTTTGGTGTGTCTCACGCATCGAAAACCACGTCATTCAGACCTTTACGACAACATAGTGTGGAAATATGCCCAAAAACTGGCCAATACCACAAGTCATTCCCAGCGGGGAATGACCGTTCCAGCCAAGAAGCGGCGCGCATCATCAAAGACATGCAACCGTTTCAAGCCAGTTTCAGCCCCGCATCCGCGCGCCGTCCGCGTCAAACAATGGTGCCAGTTGCACCACAGCTTTGCGGTGCTCACCAAGGATTTCGATATGGCACTCAAGCCCATCCTTGACTTTATCGGCAGGCAGGAACCCCATTGCCACCGATTTCCCGGTGAAATGGCTGAACCCACCGCTGGTGCAGAAGCCTACGACCGCACCCTCCAGCCAGATCGGCTCCCACGCCACCACATCGGCATCCTTGGCATCGACGATAAAGCTGACCAGCTTGCGCTTCGGACCTGCGGCTTTCTCTGCCGTGGCCGCCGCCTTGCCGATCCATTCGGCATCCTTGTTCCAGCGGATGAAGCGATCCAGCCCCGTCTCGCAGGGGGTGTAATCCGGGCTGAACTCACGCCCCCACGAGCCAAACCACTTGTCCAACCGCAAGCTCATCATCGCCCGCATCCCGAACGGCCGCAGGCCCAAATCGCTGCCCGCCGCGTTCAGCGTGTCCCACAGATGCCGCACCGACATGTGATCGCAGAAAATCTCATAGCCCAGATCGGCGGTGTAGCTGACGCGCTGCACGATGCAATTCGCCATCCCCACCGTCATCCGCTTTACGTCCATAAACTTGAACGCAGCGCCCGACACATCGGTGCGCGTCACCCGAGCCAACAACTCCCGCGCATTCGGCCCGGCAATCTGGAAGCCCGTCCGCGCATCCGAGACGTTTTCCACCGTCACGCCATCCATCGCGTTCTGCTCAAACCAGCGGTAGTGCCAGCCCTGCGCGCCATAGCTCGCGGTCAGCTGGAACTCGGTTTCCGACAGGCAAGACACCGTGAAATCACCGATGATCTTGCCGGAATGTGCCAGCATCGGCGTCAGGGAAAGGCGGCCAACCTTGGGGATATTCCCCGCCATGATCTTGTCCAGCCAAGCCCGCGCATTCGCACCCTTGACGATATACTTGCCGAAATTCTGCAATTCGTTGATGCCAACGCCCTCGCGCACCGCCAGCACTTCCTGCCGCGTGGCTTCCCAAGCGTTAGAGCGTTTGAACGTCGGCTCCTCATAGGTCGGCTCACCGGGCAGGGCATAATAGTTGACAACCTCAAGCCCGTATTGCTGGCCCCAAACTGCGTTCAGCGCGGTGTTGGTGTCATGCATCGGCGTGGTGCGGAACGGCCGCGCTGCCGGGCGTTCCTCGTTCGGGTAGCCGACCGAGAACCGCATCTGATAGTTCTCGATCACCTTCGGCACGGTGTAGCCCGGCGTGGTCCAGGTGCCGAAACGGCTGACATCAAAACCGCGCGGATCACGCTCAACCTCGCCCTCGATCATCCACTGCGCCAGCGCCAACCCCATGCCGCCGCCCTGAGAGAACCCAGCCATCACCGCACAAGCCGACCAGTAATTCTTCAACCCCTGCACCGGACCAATCAGCGGGTTGCCGTCGGGGGCAAAGGTGAACGGCCCATGGATCACGCGCTTGACACCCGCTTTTTGCAGGGCGGGGAAGCGGCGGTAGGAAAATTCGATGCTGTCGGCGATCTTGTCATAGGCGTCGGGCAGAAGTTCCTGCCCCCAAGTCCAAGGGGTGCCGTCGATGCTCCACCCCTCGCAGGGTTTTTCGTAAAAGCCGATGCAGAAGCCCCGGCCCTCCTGCCGCAGATAGGATTCGCCGCCGGGGTCCATCACATGCGGAAACTCGCGCCCGCCACGGGCGACGATCTCGGGGATGTCGTCTGTCACCAGATATTGGTGCGCCATGGGCAAAAGCGGCAGGTAAACCCCCGCCATCGCGCCCACTTCCCGTGCCCAAAGTCCGGCGGCGTTGACCAGATGCTCGCAGGTGATGGTGCCTTTGTCGGTGACAACCTCCCAGCCGTCGCGGGTGGGATTGGTTGCGATGACCTTGGTGTGCAGCACAATCTCGGCCCCGCCCATCTTGGCGGCTTTGGCATAGGCGTGGGTGGTGCCGTAGGGGTCAAGGTGACCATCAAGCGGATCATAAAGCGCGCCGATGATGCCTTCCAGATTGACCATCCCGTCGGTCAGCTTGGCGATTTCCTCTGGGCCGAGAATTTCAGTGTCAAGCCCCATGTAGCGGTGCTTGGCGCGTTCCGCCTTCAACTGATCAAAGCGTTCCTGATTGTCGGCCAGCGTAATGCCGCCCACATGGTGCAGCCCGCAGGACATTCCCGTGATCGCCTCCAACTCTTTATAAAGCCGGATCGTATAGCCCTGCAACGCCGCCATATTGGTGTCGCCGTTCAGCGTATGAAAGCCGCCCGCCGCGTGCCAGGTGGAGCCGCTCGTCAACTCAGACCGCTCAATAAGCGTCACATCCGACCAGCCTAATTTGGTCAGATGATACAAAACCGAGCAGCCGACAACGCCGCCGCCAATCACAACAACGCGGGTATGGGTTTTCATCTGTGAATCCTTTTGAAATCGCGGGGCCGCAGCCCTTTTGCGCTAAAATAAGCCCTCCCGCACAAATCACCGCCCCGTCCACGACAAAATGCGTCGCAAATGAAGCGCAAGCGCCACGGTAGACCCTAGCGGCGGATCATTGTAGCAAAGGCGCAGCAACGGAGGCGCAAATGCTGGGTAAACTTTGGCCAATTCTGATCGGTGTGGCGGTGGTGCTTGCCGCCCTTGTCGCCATGCGGCCACTATTGCCGATTGACGAAACGCGATATCTGTCCGTCGCGTGGGAGATGTGGCTGTCCGGCGACCCTGTGCATCTGACCAAGAATGGCGAGATGTATACGCATAAAACGCCTTTGCTGTTCGTGATGATCAATCTGGTCTGGCTGCTTACGGGGGTATCCGAATTCGCCGCCCGCCTCGTCGGCCCTGCTTGTGCGGTTGGGATGGTCGCTGGCACGACGCTGCTCGCCCGCCGCCTGTGGCCCGCCGAGAACCTGGGAATCCGTGCGGCGCTGATCCTGTCAGGCTTTCCGGTGTTTCTGATCTACGGCTCGGCCACCATGTTCGACGCATTGCTTGCGCTTGGCGTCCTCGGCGGCATCGCAGCTTTGTGGAGCATTGGACAGGGCAGGGGCGGCTGGATAACCTTCGGCCTCGCCCTCGCGTTCGGCGTCTATGCGAAAGGCCCGGTCATCCTCGTCCACCTGATGCCAGTGCTATTGACCATGCCCTACTGGGCACCGAACCCGCCCAAGGCCACCGAAATCGCCAAGGGCTTTGGCGGCGCGTTGCTGGTTGCCCTCGCCCTGATCGCCCTCTGGCTCGTGCCAACCCTGCTCACCGCCACGCCGGAATTCCGCACTGAACTGCTCTGGACCCAATCCGCCGCCCGCGTGGCTGGCGGCATGGCCCACGACCGCCCGTTCTGGTTCCTGATCGCCCTGCTGCCGCTTTTGCTGTTCCCATGGGGCTGGTCGATCCGCCTGTGGCGCGGGTTCAGTGGCTCATGGAGCGACCCCGCGATCAAACTCTGCACGATCTGGGCCACCTCCACCCTGATCCTGTTCTCGCTGATTTCCGGCAAACAAGCCCATTACCTGCTGCCCGCCTATCCCGCGATGGCGTTGCTGTTCGCCCATGCCTCTGTGCGCGCCAAATCCGGCAGTATGGCTTGGGCTGCCCTAGTGCTGATCGCCGCCGGGGCAGGGGCCATCGGCCTTGGCCTGATCCCCGCCAAAGCCGATCTCGCGCAACTCGCGCCCTACTGGCCGCTCACCGCCTTCGCAGCCCTGTGCCTGATCCTCTCCCTGATGATCTGGCGCTTGCCGCGCATCCCCGGTCATTTGCTCGCGGGCGTCGCCCTAACCCTCGGCCTCCACGGCATCATCGCCACCACCGGGCTTTACGCGGCCTATGATGGCCAAGCCCTTGCCAACATCCTTGCCACCTATGAAGCCAACGGTCTTGCAGTGACCAACGCCGAATACAATGCCGAGATCAACTTCCTTGCCCGTCTGACCACGCCTATCGCTCTGACCCCCGATCTGCCAAGCCTGAAAACTTGGGCGCAAACCCATCCCAACGGCATGATCTTTGGCCGGGTAAAAGAAAACCCGCTGACGGCAGCGCCGCAGCAGGTTTTCCATTTCTTCGCGCAGGATTGGGGCCTGTGGCCCGCTACTTCTCTGGGATCAGCCCCTTAGGACTGAACCGCAGCACCAACAGCAACACCGCTCCCAACGTCACCAACCGCAGATGCGGGGCGGCATCAATCAGATGCGCCTTCAAGGCCCCGGCTGGCAGCGGATAGGTCAGATAGCCCATAAACACCGGGCCCGCGTTCTCGACAATCAGCCACAGCCAGCCCAGCAGCAACCCACCCAGAACCGCGCCCCAGTTGTTGCCAGAGCCGCCGACAATCACCATCACCCAGATCAAAAACGTAAAGCGCAGCGGCGAGTAATTGCCGGGCGTCAACTGCCCCTCCATCGAGGTCAGCATCGCGCCCGCCATCCCCACCACAGCCGAGCCGATGATGAAAATCTGCAAATGCCGGGCGGTGACGTTCTTGCCCATCGCAGAAGCCGAGACTTCATTATCCCGGATCGCCCGCATCATCCGGCCCCAAGGGCTGTTCAGCATCCGCTCGGATATCCAGATCAGCGCCAGCAAAACCAGACCAAAGATCAGCATATACAACAGCTTGACGAGGATGGTGGAGGCAGAAATCGTATCAAACCCCCAATTCTGCGCCCAGCCAACAAACTCGGCTGACTTTTGCAAATCAACCTCATACGGCACCGGCCAAGGCCGTGGCAGACCGACAAGGTTCTTCACCCCGCGCGACAGCCAGTCCTCATTCTTCATTACCGCCAGCACAATCTCGGCAATCCCCAGCGTCGCAATCGCCAGATAATCCGAGCGCAAACCCAAAGCGACCTTGCCAATCGCCCAAGCAGCCACCCCTGCAAACAGCGCTCCCACCGGCCAAGACAGTAGCGATGGCAAACCAAAGCCGCCGATATTGCCATAGATTGCCGGATTAAACGCCTCAATCGCCGTCACCGCCGGGTCATAAATCGCGCGATAGGCAAAGAAGCCACCGATCAGGATCGCGGCCACGGTCCAGTTGCGCGCACGTCCCTGCATCCGGCGATATGTCGCCACCGCCGCTGCGATCACCGCCAAACCGAACGCAAGGCTCACCAACAAACGCGGCCCGCCCGCAGCCCAAGCCTCTGGCACCGGCTGCGCTGACACCACCACCACCGCCAAACCACCCAAAGCCACCGAGCCCATGATCCCGGTTGAAAACAGCCCGGCATAGCCCCATTGCATGTTCACGCCCAAAGCCATGATCGCGCTCAGGATGCCGATGTTGAAGATTTGCAGGCTCAGGTTCCAGCTTTGCATCAGTCCCGTCGCTACAAACAAGAAGCCCAGCAAAGCGAACAGGCCAAGGTTCCTGTGCAGCATAGAGCCGATTGGGATCAGTGCCAAAGACGCGCCCAAAACAATCCATTCGCCGACTGTCAAATTCAGCCCGCCAAACATTTCCGCTGCCGCGAAAATGAGGCCTAGTCCGATCCAGAGCAAACGCATCGGATTCATGTCACTTCCCCTTGAAGATGCCGGTCGGCATGAACAGCAACACGATAATCAGGATCGAGAAGCTGACCGCGAATTTGTAATCGGTGGACAAAAGTTGCAGCAGTTGCGTTGGTGCCAGATCAACCGAGGCCAGATACAGCACCACCTTTTTCCACGCATAAGTCACAAAGACTTCCGAGAACGCGATGACAAAGCCGCCCGCAATAGCACCCAGCGGGTTGCCAAGACCACCCACCACCGCCGCCGCCGCAATCGGCAACAGCAGTTGGAAATAGATGAACGGGCGGAAGGATTTGTCGATGCCGTACAGCGTGCCCGCGATCACCGCCAAAGCCGTGGCGATGATCCAAGTCACCATCACCACCTTTTCGGGATTGATGCCGGACAGCAGCGCCAGATCCTCGTTATCCGAGAACGCCCGCATCGACTTGCCGGTGCGGGTTTTCTGCAAGAACCAGAATAGCAACGCCACACAGACCGTCGCCATGATCACGGTGATCGCGGTGGTGGATTTGATCGCCAGACCCTCTTGCAGCCCGGTCATGTCCTTGAATTGCTGCGCCGTCATCACAAACCGCGCGCCATCGGCAAAGCTTTGCTCCTCTGGCCCGATGATCATCCGGGTCAGCCCATTCAGGATGAACATGACACCCGTGGAGACAATCACCAGAATGATCGAGGCCGCCTTTTTCTTGCGGTAAAACCGATACACCACGCGGTCGGTGCCAAGCACAAAAGCGCAAGTGATCGCAACCCCGAAGGGCAGGGCAAGCAGGGCCGTCGGCAATGGCCCCGCAGAAATCCCCATGCTTTGGAACCACCAGGTGATCAGGATCACCCACATCGTGCCAAACGCCATGGTATCGCCATGTGCAAAGTTGGAAAACCGCAGGATGCCAAACACCAAGGTCAACCCCAGCGCACCCAGCGCGAGTTGACTGCCATAGGCAAAGCCCGGCACCACGACAAAGTTCAGAAAGGCCACAAGGGCGTTGAGCATATCCATCATTGCACCTCACAGACGCCGGTGGATTTCCAGACCGATCCGTCCGGGTCCGCAATGCTGTAGGTGAAGGCATTGGTGACTTTCGACCATATAACATATTCGCGGTCGCCGCTTGCGCTGGTGCCGCGCCATTCCACAGCGGTCCCTGACTTTTTACGCGTCATCGCGATGGTTTCAGCATGACTGCGCATCGTGGTTTTCTTGGTCACCATGTCCTGCAAACGCAAAGAGCTTTCCTCATCCGTTGTGGCATGGCATTTGCCATTCGGGCGGCAGATGGTGTCAGGCATGCACCACAACTCGGCAGCGAAGCCGGGCGCGGGCAGCAGCGCCACAAGCAAAACGATAATCCTGCGCATCTTTCAGCCCCCCAGAAACGAACGACGGACTTCGGGATCAGCAAGCAAAGCCTGCCCCGTGTCGGTAAAGCGATTGGCGCCCTGCACCAGAACATAGCCTTTATCGGCGATATCCAGCGCCTGACGGGCGTTCTGTTCCACCATCAGAATGGAAATCCCGGTGCGGGCGACCTCGATGATGCGGTCAAACAACTCGTCCATCACGATTGGCGACACGCCAGCGGTCGGCTCGTCCAGCATCAGAACCTTCGGCTGTGTCATCAGCGCGCGCCCGACTGCCACCTGCTGACGCTGCCCACCCGACAATTCCCCCGCCGCCTGAAAGCGCTTTTGCTTCAGGATCGGGAACAGATCGTAGATCTGCGCCATAGTATCGCGGGTATCATCGGTGCGGATAAACGCCCCCATCTCAAGGTTTTCTTCCACCGTCATCGAGGTGAAAATGTTGCTGGTCTGCGGCACAAAGCCCATGCCCTTGTGCACGCGGGCCTGCGGGGAAAGCTTGGTGATATCCTCCCCATCCAGCATCACCCGCCCGCCACGCAGATTGAGCATGCCAAACACCGCCTTCATCGCAGTGGATTTGCCCGCGCCATTCGGGCCGACGATTACCGCGATCTGGCCCTTTTCGACAGCAATCGTGCAGTTGTGCAGAATATCCACCGGACCATAGCCGCCGGTCATATTCTCGCCAATCAGGAAGGGGTCAGACATGTGCCGCCGCCTCCTTCACCTTGTTCTTCAACCCGGTGCCCAAATACGCCTCGATGACCTTTTCGTTGTTCTTCACTTCCTCAACCGTCCCCTGCGCCAGCACTTTGCCCTCGGCCATGCAGATCACCGGGTTGCAGATGCGGGCGATGAAATCCATGTCATGTTCGATGACGCAGAACGTATAGCCGCGCTCTTTGTTCAGCCGCACAATCGCATTGCCAATGGTGTTGAGCAGGGTACGGTTGACGCCTGCGCCGACCTCATCAAGGAAAACCATCTTGGCATCGACCATCATGGTACGGCCCAGTTCCAGCAATTTCTTCTGCCCGCCCGAGATATTGCCCGCGCGTTGATCGGCCAGATGGGTGATCGTCAGAAATTCCAACACCTCGTCAGCCTTCTCGCGGATGCGCTTTTCCTCAGCCGCGACAGCGCTTCGGTTGAATACGGCGTTCCACAGGCTTTCGCCCGATTGCGCCGCGGGCACCATCATCAGGTTTTCCCGCACCGTCATGCTGCCAAATTCATGCGCGATCTGGAATGTACGCAGCAGGCCCTTGCCGAACAACTCATGTGGCGGCAGGCCGGTGATATCCTCGCCCGCCATCTTCACCCGGCCAGAGGTTGGCGATAGCCTTCCCGCGATCACATTGAACAGAGTGGTTTTGCCTGCACCATTCGGCCCGATCAGGCCGGTGATTGATCCGGCCCTAATCTCTAATGACGCCCCGTCAACAGCCCTGAAGCCGCCGAAATGCCGATGAAGGTCTTCGACAACGATCATATTTCCCCCTGTCCGCCGCCTCTTGTCATGTCTCCATGCGGGCGTGCTTTTTGACAGCAACGGCCCGAGGCGTAACCCCGGGCCGTGCTTAGATGTTTCAGACCAAAATCAACGGAACTTGATGGTTTCGTATTTGCCGCCCTTGACTTCAAACTCGCGGTAACGGCCAGCGCTTTCGCCCGGACCGATCAATTCCACGCCCGACGCGCCATCATAGTCGATGTCTTTGCCAGCCGCGATCAGCTCCAGCGCTTTGCCGATTTCGCCGGGCAGAATCTTTTCACCCGGCGCATTGGCGACTTCCATCACCTTGTCTTTGTAGACTTTCGAGTCGGTGGAATTTGCCGCCTGCATCGCCAGCATGATCAATGCCGCCGCGTCATACGATTCCATCGAATAGGGCGAGGTGGCATCAAAAGGTGCTGCCGAAGTTTTGCCCATTTCGGTCAGGATCGCAGCACCGGGGCTGTCCGATTGTGCGACTTGGCCGTACGAGCCGTCCAAAGCCGGACCGATGGATTTCGGCAGGTTATCCCCGACCATACCGCCCGGCAGACCGAATTTGGTGAAAGCGCCCGCGTCAAGCGAGGCTTGGATGATGCCCTTACCGCCTTGGTCAAGATAGCCCGCCACAACCAGCAGATCGCCACCAGCCGCCGCCAAGGACGCGACTTCAGCCGAGTAATCAGCCTTTCCGTCTTCATGCGGGATATTGATGGTCACGGTGCCGCCCTTGGCGGTGAACGCCGCGGCAATCGCCTCGGACAGACCCTTGCCGTAGTCGGTGTTGGAATAGGTGAGTGCTATCGACTTCACGCCATGCTCGACCAGAATGTCGCCCATGACTTCACCTTCGCGTGCATCCGAAGGTGCGGTGCGGAAGAACAGGCCGTCATCTTCAGCGCTCGACAAAGCCGGCGAGGTGGCCGAAGGCGACACCATCACGATGCCGTTCGGACGCGCGACGTTCTGCAACACAGCCCCGGTCACACCCGAGCAATCGCCGCCCATGATGCCCTTGACGCCGTCAGCCGTCACAATCCGCTCTGCTGCCGCAGTACCGGCAGCCGAGTCGCCGCAGGTATCATCTGCACGGACTGAGACAAAGTTCCAGCCGTTCAGCGCTTTGCCCGAAGCATTGGCTTCCGACATCGCGAGCTCAGCCGCATTGGCCATATGGCCGGTCAGCGATTCGATTGGCCCGGTAAAGCCGATCAGCACGCCAATTTTCACATCTTCCGCCGAAGCGGCACCAGCCAAAAGCGCGGTTGCCGCCGAGGCCAAAAGCAGTTTTTTCATTGTTATCTCCCATGTTGGATCGCAATCCTGCCGTCGAGCCTAGAGCGGCGTTTCGCAAAAGAAAAGCGTCTTAAAGGACAACTTTTTCTTCCGATACATCAGCTTTGGCTGCGACAGGTTGAAAACAGGCTAGTGTCGGAAGGACACTATTTCAAGCTTAAAGTAGTAAGGCTCGGCGAATGTGTAGGCGTTTGGGTGAAAACTGGGCGGCGTTGCAGCTTGGACTGGCATTTTCTGGACAGATTATCGGGCAGCGTGCAAAGGTGCCAAATTGCGTTTGGGAAACTGTGCATGAATTTTGTCGAAGCCGTGAAATCTGGCTATGCCAACTACGTCAATTTCTCAGGGCGCGCGCAGCGCTCGGCCTATTGGTGGTGGGTGCTGTTTCAGGTTGGTGTTGGCTTGGCCATCGCGCTGATCGAGGGCGGCGGTTCGTTCAGCCGTGGCGCAGGCTCGATGCAGTTTGCCGTGGTCGGCGGCACGTTCTCGATGATCTGGTCGCTGATCAACCTGCTGCCCGGCCTCGCGGTTGCGGTGCGCCGCCTGCATGATCTGGATAAATCGGGTTGGTGGCTGCTGATCGGTCTGATCCCGCTGGTCGGCGCGATCATCCTGCTGGTCTGGTTTTGCTCGCGCGGCACCGGCGGAGCCAATCGTTTTGGCGCAGATCCACTGGGTTCAAACGCCAACGTGTTCTAGGCGGCCTCAGATCGACAACCGCACACCAATGCCGGGGCTGGGCATCCCTTGGGTGCCCCGCTCGCGGTAAGGCGTGGTGTTGTAATGGCTGCGGTAGCATTTTGAGAAATGCGACGGGCTGGCAAAACCGCAAGCCAAGGCGACGTTGATCACCGACATATCGGTCTGCATCAACAGGTTGCGCGCCTTTTGCAGCCTGAGTTCCATGTAATAACGCTTGGGTGAGCGATTGAGATAGCGGCGAAACAACCGCTCCAACTGCCGGGTAGACATCCCCACATCCTCGGCCAGATCCGCCGGGCTCATTGGGTCTTCGATGGCGTTTTCCATCATCTGAATGACCTGAGACAGTTTCGGATGCCGCACCCCGATCCGCGTCGGGATCGACAAGCGCTGGGTGTCCTGATCGGTGCGGATGCTGGAATAGATCAACTGGTCGGCCACGGTATTTGCCAGATTCTCGCCATGATCGGTGGCCACCACTTTCAGCATCAGGTCGATGGGCGAGGTGCCCCCTGCGGTGCTCCAGCGGTTGCCATCCATCACAAAGATCGACCTGGTCAGTTTGACATTTTCGAATTCCTCAAGAAAGCTATCCTGATTTTCCCAGTGGATGGTGGCTTTCTTGCCGTCCAGAAGACCGGCCTTGGCCATCGTATAAGATCCGGTACAAATTCCGCCAATCACCACCCCACGCCGCGCCTCGCGGCGCAGCCAGTTCAGCACATTCTTCGTAGTGCTCCTCTGGATATCAAGACCGCCGCAAACCAGCAGAACATCCTCACGCTCGATCTCATCCAGCCCCATGTCCAATTTGAACGCGGCTCCGTTCGAACATCGTACCTCCAGCCCGCCTTCACCCGCCAGCGCCCAGGAATACAACGCTTCACCCGATGCCCGGTTGGCCACCCGCAAGGGCTCCAATGCACCCGCAAAGGACATCATCGTGAACTTGTCCAGCAGCAAGAAGACAAACCGACGCGGCGCGTCAGCCTTTTCTACTTGGGTGGCTTTGCGCGGAAGGGCGGACATGTTGCGACCTGTTTGTGTCGGTTTTGTTGCAAGGAAACAGGAAATAACGGCGTCCGCAAGGGCGAACCATGCACAATCACCGCCTTTCGCTCTTTGCAATCCCGCATATTTTTTCTATACCGCCCCGATATCGCTAACAGAGGGGGAACTCCCATGACCAAGGGTTGGACAAAGTCGGATTGGCGCGCAAAACCGCGCGTGCAGATGCCTGATTATCCAGACACCGCTGCGCTCAACACGGTTGAGGCGCAACTGGCCAAGTATCCCCCGCTGGTCTTTGCTGGCGAGGCCCGCAAGCTGAAGAAACAACTGGCCTTGGCGGGCGAGGGTAAGGCGTTTCTGCTGCAAGGCGGTGACTGCGCCGAAAGCTTCGCCGAATTCTCGGCCGACAACATCCGCGACACTTTCCGCGTCATGCTGCAAATGGCGGTGGTGCTGACCTATGGTGCGAAAGTTCCGGTGATCAAGGTTGGCCGCATGGCAGGGCAATTCGCCAAACCGCGCTCGGCCAACACCGAGATCATCGGCGGCGTCGAATACCCGTCCTACCGGGGTGACATCATCAACGGCTTTGAGGCGACGGCCGAGGCGCGTCGCCCTGACCCTGCGCGGATGCTGCAAGCCTATACCCAAGCCGCTGCCTCGCTGAACCTGCTGCGCGCGTTTTCGACGGGTGGTTTCGCCGATATCCACCGTGTCCATTCCTGGACCCTTGGCTTCGCCGAGCATGACAAGGCCGAGCGTTACCGCGAACTCTCGAACCGCATCTCTGATGCGCTGGATTTCATGTCGGCGGCTGGTATCAATTCCGATTCAGCGCCTTCGCTGGCGACCGTCGATTTCTACACCAGCCACGAGTCGCTGTTGCTGGAATATGAAGAGGCGCTCTGCCGGGTGGACAGCATCACCGGCCAGAACGTGGCAGGTTCGGGCCATATGATCTGGATCGGCGACCGCACCCGTCAGCCCGACGGCGCGCATGTCGAATTCGCGCGTGGCGTTTTGAACCCGATCGGGTTGAAATGCGGCCCGACCACCATGGCGGATGATCTGAAAGTGCTGATGGCCAAGTTGAACCCGCAAAATGAGGCCGGCCGCCTGACCCTGATCGCGCGCTTCGGTGCCGGAAAAGTTGGTGAAAACCTGCCGCGCCTGATCAAAGCCGTGCAGGAAGAAGGTGCCAACGTGGTCTGGTCTTGCGATCCGATGCACGGCAACACCATCAAAGCCGCGTCGGGCTACAAAACCCGCCCTTTTGAATCGGTGCTGCGCGAGGTCCGCGAATTCTTCCAGATCCACAAAGCCGAAGGCACAGTGCCCGGCGGCGTGCATTTTGAGATGACCGGCCAAGACGTCACCGAATGCACTGGCGGCCTGCGCGCGGTGACCGATGAAAATCTGTCCGACCGCTACCACACCGCCTGCGATCCGCGCCTGAACGCAAGTCAATCGCTGGAACTGGCGTTTTTGGTGTCGGAAGAACTCTCCGCCCAACGCGAAGCGGCCCGCCGCGTCGCGCTGTAAGCAGCTCATAAACTTAATATAAAAGGGCGGGGACATTGCTCCCCGCTCTTTTGCATTTCACATTGGCGCAAATACTCTCGGGGGTGAGGCGAAGCCGAGGGGGCGGAAAGCCCCCTTTTTTTACCCGCGCGAACTCACCAGCCGCAACTCCGCCCGCCCCGAAGCACGCGGCGGCGCAGGCTCCAAGTGCCCCGCATCCGGCACCAGCCGCAAGCCAGATCCCGCCACCAATTCACGCACCAGTCCCGAAATCGCAAACCGTCGCGGCTGCCGCCCTAACTGGCCTTGCGTCACCAAACATCCCAACGCCAGCTTCGGCTCACCCGCAGCGCCCGCCAGCGGCAACAACAGCATCCGCCCCGACAAGGCGGGCCGCCCCACCGAACGCTCTGCCTCCAGCCAAACCTCCATGATCGCAGGCGAGGCAAACACCTGCTCCAACTCATGCCCGATCCGCGCCCGTGCCACCGGCTCAAACAGGGCCGACAGCGGCATCCCACGTACGTCCATGCCCAGCAGATCGTTCAAAGCCATCCCCGCAAGTCGAAACCGCGCCAGCCCCGGCGCGATCTACTCGATCAAAAACACCTTGTCCAAACAATCTGCCATGCCACGCGGATCAATCTGGCCACGCGCAGGCAGGCCACCCGCCACCCGCAACGCTTCCCAATAACCGCGCACCACTTGCAACGCCGCCAGAGTGTCAGCTGAGGACCCGCTGCGATCACCGCCCTTGCCATGCGGGCCTTTACCAAAGAAAGTTACCATCGTAGGCCCTCCAGCAGGCTTCGGTTTTACGGCAATCTAGGCGTGCAGGGTCTGCAACTTAAGATTGCTTACTGATAAGTTAATATACACCGGTTGCCGCGCATTTTGCAGACAATCTCAACAAATGGTAAACACCCAAGCGTCCCCAGCGCATGGTGCCAAAGGAGCAAGCGATGACAGTTTCGATGACAGGATTCGCCGCGCGCAAAGGGCAGGGGGCGGGTTACACTTGGGCTTGGGATATCCGTTCGGTGAACGGCAAGGGCCTTGATCTGCGCCTGCGTCTGCCTGATTGGATTGATGGTCTGGAACTTGCCTTACGCTCTGAACTCAGCCGCGCCCTGCAACGCGGCAACGTCAGCCTGTCGCTGAAAGCCAGTCGCGATGGCTTAGCCGAGGGCGCAGAAACCCTCCGCCTCAACCCCGCCACGCTGTCCGCTGTCCTCAGCGCCTTGGCCCAAATCGAAGACGCCGCCATGGCCGCAGGCGTCACCCTTGCCCAGCCGACCTCGGCCGACGTGCTTGCTGCCCGCGGTGTGCTAGACACCACAAGCAGCGATAGCGACGCCACCCCGATCCGCACCGCCCTTCTCGCCGACCTGCCCGGATTGCTGAGCGATTTCCAAGCGATGCGCGCCTCCGAAGGCGCAGCCCTCAACAGCGTGATCGCGGCTCAACTCGACAAGATCACCGATCTGACCGGGCAGGCCGACGCCGAGGCCAAAGCCCGCCGCGACGCAGCCCCCGCCACCCTTCGCGACGCGCTTGCCAAGGTTCTCGCCAATGCCGAAGGCGTCGATGAGACGCGCCTTGCTCAGGAACTCGCACTGATCGCGGTCAAAAATGATGTGACCGAAGAACTCGACCGCCTGCGCGCCCATATCGACGCCGCCCGTATTCTTTTGAGCGAAGCGGGGCAGGTTGGACGCAAATTTGATTTCCTGATGCAGGAATTCATGCGCGAGGCCAACACGCTGTGTTCCAAATCGCAAAGCTTGGGGCTGACCCGCATCGGGCTTGACGTGAAGACCCTGATAGATCAGATGCGCGAACAGGTTCAAAACGTGGAATAATCATGGCCCAAACACCCACCCGTCGCGGCCTTTTGCTGATCCTGTCCTCACCGTCCGGTGCGGGCAAATCCACGCTCGCGCGCAGGCTGATGCAATGGGATCCGACTTTGCGGTTTTCGATCTCAGCCACCACCCGCCAACCCCGCCCCGGCGAGGAAGATGGCCGCGAATATTATTTCCACCCGCGCGAAGCCTTTGAGTCCTTGGTGCAATCGGGTGAAATGCTGGAACATGCCGAGGTGTTCGGCAATTTCTATGGCTCGCCGAAAGCCCCGGTCGAGGCCGCAATGCGCGAGGGCCGCGACACGCTTTTTGACATTGATTGGCAAGGCGGCCAGCAAATCCGCAACTCGTCGCTGGGCCGCGATGTGGTGTCGATCTTCATCCTGCCGCCTTCCATAGCTGAATTGGAGGCGCGCCTGCGCGCCCGTGCGCAAGATAGTGATGAGGTCATCGCAGGCCGGATGGAGAGATCCCGCGATGAAATCAGCCATTGGGCTGAATATGACTACGTTATCATAAATCGCGATATCGACAGCGCTTTCAATGAGTTGA
Organism: Cypionkella sp. TWP1-2-1b2; assembly: GCF_049896245.1. Taxonomy (NCBI): domain Bacteria; kingdom Pseudomonadati; phylum Pseudomonadota; class Alphaproteobacteria; order Rhodobacterales; family Paracoccaceae; genus Cypionkella; species Cypionkella sp. TWP1-2-1b2. Next base: position 18,934 of record NZ_JAFCTX010000003.1, read on the forward strand.
CGGCCATTCTTCAAGCAGAACGCCTGAAACGCGACCGTCAGCCTGACCTGTCGGATTTTGTCCGCAATCTGAACCGAGAGTTTGAAACCCGATGATCTACGCCCTCGACGGCATCGCCCCGCAGATCGACCCTTCGGCTTGGGTCGCCGACACCGCCGTGCTGATCGGCAAGGTGACGTTAGAAGCTGACGCCAACATCTGGTTCGGCGCGATCCTGCGCGGCGACAATGAGGAAATCCGCATCGGGCGCGGCTCGAACATCCAAGAAAACGCCGTGTTGCACACTGATATGGGTTACCCGCTGACCATCGCTGCAAACTGCACCATCGGTCACAAGGCGATGCTGCACGGCTGCACCATCGGCGAAGGCAGCTTGATCGGCATGGGGGCAACGGTGCTGAACGGGGCGAAAATCGGCAAAGGCTGCCTGATCGGGGCAGGGGCGCTGATCACCGAAGGCAAGGAAATTCCCGATGGTTCTTTGGTGATGGGTGCGCCGGGCAAGGTGGTGCGGCAACTTGATGCCGAGGCGCAAGCGCGCTTGATAAAATCCGCCGAAAACTATCAAGCGAACGCGAGACGCTTCGCCAAAGGCTTGGAATTTCTCAAATGAAAAGGGGGCCAACTGGCCCCCGTAACGTCGCAGATTTTCGGCCTAAGCCATGGCCGCTTAACCCCAGACAGCCTTGCGGGCGATGCGTTCTGCATCCTCGGGGAAGATGCCCAGATCGAGTGCGACCCGGCGCGGCATCCCAGCGATCTCATCGCGGGTGCGACGATACAAGGCATGTTTCTCGGCAGCGACACGCAGTTGAGCAATAAGCGATTTCATCGTGTTTCCTTTTCCTCTGCGATGACTTGGCCCGGATGGCTTTGTCCCTTTCGCATGATCAAAATATAGGAAAGCTGTTAGCGCCAACAACCGACAATGCTGCGTTGCGACATTGCGTTTCGTGCATAGCTTGTGCATTTGCGCCGTAACGAAAAGGGGGCACCCAAAGGCACCCCCAACCGATTTCTATCAGAAATCGTGCCGGAATTCGCGCGAATTCCGCCCTACGCTCGTCTCAAATCAGCTTACCCATGGCCACAGCGGTATCCGCCATCCGGTTTGAGAAGCCCCATTCATTGTCATACCACGACAGGATCGAGCAGAAAGTGCCGTCCATCACCTTGGTCTGGTCCATGTGGAACACCGAGGAATGTGGGTCGTGGTTGAAATCCGACGAGACATTCTTGAACTCGGTATAGCCCAAGATACCTTTCAGCGGCCCGGAAGTCGCAGCTTCCTTGATCGCGGAGTTAATTTCCTCCACCGAAGTTGCCCGCTTGGCGATGAACTTCAGATCAACAACCGAGACGTTCGGCGTAGGAACGCGGATCGCGAAGCCATCCAGCCGGCCTTTTAGATCGGGCAGCACCAGACCAACCGCCTTCGCAGCCCCGGTCGAGGTCGGAATCATGCTTAAAGCCGCCGCGCGACCGCGATACAGATCCTTGTGCATGGTATCCAGCGTCGGCTGATCACCGGTATAGCTGTGGATCGTCGTCATCATACCCTTTTCGATGCCGATCAGCTTGTTCAGCACATAGGCCACTGGCGACAGGCAGTTCGTGGTGCAAGACGCGTTGGAAACCACCAAATCCGCCGAAGTCAGCGTGTCATGGTTCACCCCAAACACAATCGTCTTATCGGCATCCTCACCCGGGGCAGAGATCAGCACGCGTTTCGCACCATTCTCCAGATGCGCCTTGCACTTCTCTTTGCTGGTGAAAATCCCGGTACATTCCAGCGCGATATCCACATCGCCCCACGGCAGTTCTGCCGGATTGCGCAGTGCCGTCACCCGCATCGGGCCACGGCCCACGTCGATGGTGTCGGCGGTGGTGGTCACAACATGCGGAAAGCGGCCATGCACCGAATCAAAGCGCAGCAAATGCGCGTTGGTTTCCACCGGGCCCAGATCGTTGATCGCGATCACTTCGATATCGGTGCGGCCCGATTCGATGATCGCGCGCAGCACGTTGCGGCCGATCCGACCAAATCCGTTAATGGCGACTTTTACGGCCATGAGCTAACCTCCTGAAAACGGCGCGACTCGCGCGCAACATTGCTAGCGCTAACATCACGAAACTGGCGTGACAATCAACGGCAAGTTTGAACCTTACCGCCAGATCATCACATATTGAACCAGATCGAGCAACTTGCGCAGCAAAAACAGGCAGGCTTGCCCGCCATTGAAGACCGTATCCAGCCCAATCACTGCGGCAATCAGCAGGGCTAGCACCAAAGCAATATGGTCGGTCACGGCATCTCCGCTTTATTGCAGCAGCCGCCCCATCACCCCGGCCACGTCGGCCATACGGCAGGAAAAGCCCCATTCATTGTCATACCAAGCCAGCACCCGCACCGAGCGGCCCACCACTTTGGTCTGGTCTGGCGCGAAGATAGACGAATGTGGCGTGTGATTGAAGTCGATTGATACTTTGGGTTCGGGATCATAGGCCATCACCATTCCCATGTAACCCGCAGCCGCCGCGCGCACGATCTCGTTGACCTCATGCACCGTCACCGACTTCTTGGCGATGAAGGTCAGATCTACCGCCGAGACGTTGGGCGTCGGCACCCGGATGGAGGAGCCATCCAGCAACCCCGCCAATTCCGGCAGCACATCCCCCAGCGCCCGCGCAGCCCCAGTCGAGGTTGGAATCATCGCCATCGACGCCGCCCGCGCCCGGTACAAATCCTTGTGGCGGCGGTCCAGAGTTGGCTGATCGCCGGTATAGCTGTGGATCGTGGTCATGATCCCGCTCTCAATCCCGATGGCGTCGTTCAGAACCTTCGCCAAGGGCGCGAGACAATTCGTCGTGCAAGACGCGTTTGAGACCACATGATGATCCGCCGTCAGCCCGCGATGATTGACGCCATACACCACCGTCATATCCGCCCGCTTGGCCGGAGCCGACACCAACACCCGCCTTGCCCCGCGCCCCAGATGCACCGCAGCCTTCTCACGCGCGTTGAATTGCCCGGTACATTCCAGCACCACATCGACGCCGTCCCAGTCCAATTCCTCGGGGTTATAGGTGCTCATCACCCGCATCGGCCCACGGCCTAGGTCCAGCTCGTTGCCCGAGATCTTCACCACACCCGGAAACCGCCCATGCACCGAATCATATTTCAGCAGATGCGCATTGGACTCAATCGGCCCGGTCGCATTGATCGCCACCACCTGCACATCATTGCGCGCGGATTCCGCGATATGCGCCAAAGTGCAACGGCCAATCCGGCCAAATCCGTTGATCCCGATGGTTATCATGCGCGCATCCCTTGGTTTCGACCTCTATCCCATTGTGCTATAGGCAAGCCGGACGTGGGCGAAAAGTATGAAAACGACGCAAATTCAATATGTTATCGCAAACATAGCCTGTTCGCGCTAACACGCCACAGGTTTTGCTTTTTGCATGTGCAGCACCTAGATACTTTAGGCAGAATAGCGATGAGGCAGGCATGAGCGGTTTACTGGCACTTCTGGATGATGTCGCGGCGATCGCCAAAGTGGCCGCGGCGTCGATTGACGACATCGCGGGGGCTGCGGCGAAAGCCGGGGCGAAAGCGGCGGGGGTGGTGATCGACGATGCCGCCGTGACGCCGAAATACGTCCACGGCTTTGAGGCCAAGCGCGAGTTGCCGATCATCTACCGCATCGCCAAAGGCTCGCTGAAAAACAAGCTGATCATCCTGCTGCCCGGTCTTTTGGCGCTGAACGCCTTCCTGCCACAAGCGATCACGCCTTTGCTGATGCTGGGAGGGGCCTATCTGTGCTTTGAAGGCGCTGAGAAGGTGTATCACGCGCTGCAGCCGCATGGCGATGATCAGGTTCAGGAAGATTTCGACACCAAAGACCCTGCCCATCTGGAAGAAGAAAAGGTCGCAGGCGCAATCAAAACCGATTTCATCCTGTCAGCCGAGATCATGACCATCGCGCTGGCCGCCATCCCAGCTGGTGGTTTCTGGATGGAGGCAATTACCCTCGCCATCGTCGGCACCATGATCACCGTGGTCGTCTACGGGGCGGTGGCGCTGATCGTTAAAATGGATGACGTCGGCCTGCACATGGCAACCCATCGCAAAACCTCTGCCGCCCGCAGCTTTGGCCGGGGCCTTGTCACTGCGATGCCGAAACTGATGAGCTTTCTGTCCACCGTCGGCACCCTCGCGATGCTTTGGGTCGGCGGCAATATCATCACCCACGGCTTGGATGTCTTGGGACAACACGAGCCCTATGCCACCATCCACCATTGGGCCGTCACCGCAGCCGAAACCTTGCCGCAAGCCGCTGGTCTGGTGGAATGGGCTGTAACTGCCGCCTGCGATGGCGTGCTGGGTCTGGCCTTGGGGCTTCTGCTGATCCCGGTTGCCACCAAGATCTTCATGCCCGCATGGTCCGCGATCACCGGCAAGAAAAAGGCCGCGCATTAAGCGCGGCCCATTTCAAATGTAAGCGACATCGAAATTTGAGAAATTTCGTCCCGGATTTTGAGAAAATCCGGCATCTACGCGGGGGTATGGCGGGGTTCACCCCGCCATTACGCCAATCTCAAAGCAGCGCTTTAACCTTCGCCACAGCATTCTCAGCCGTGATGCCGAATTCTTTGTACAGCCGCTCCATCGGAGCCGAGGCCCCAAAGCTCGACATCCCAACGAAATCAGCCTTGCCATCACGGCCGCGCTCACCCAGCAACCAGCGATCCCAGCCCTGACGCACACCGGCTTCAATCGCCACCCGCACTGGACCGGGCGGCAGCACCTTGCGGCGGTACGCCTCGTCCTGCGCCGCAAACAGCTCCATCGACGGCACCGATACCACACGGGTGCCAATCCCCTCGGCTTGCAGCAAATCGCGCGCCTTCAGCGCAATCTCCACTTCCGAGCCCGTCGCCATCAGAATGACCTGACGCTTGCCGACGGCCTCCTCCAGCACATAAGCCCCCTTGGCGACCAAGTTGGTGTTGGTATGCACCTTCCGCACCGTCGGCAGGTTCTGCCGCGACAAAGCCAGCACCGACGGAGTTTTCTTCGAGGTCAGCGCAATCTCCCAAGCCTCAGCGGTTTCCACCAAATCTGCCGGACGAAATACATAAGTGTTTGGCGTCGCCCGCGAAATCGCGAGATGCTCAACCGGCTGGTGCGTCGGGCCATCTTCGCCCAAGCCGATGGAATCATGCGTCATCACATAAACCACCGGAATCCCCATCAGAGCCGACAGACGCATCGCAGGCCGCGCATAGTCAGTGAAGCACATGAAGGTGCCGGAATACGGACGCACCCCGCCATGCAAAGCCATACCGTTCATCGCCGATGCCATGCCATGCTCGCGGATGCCGTAATAGATGTATCGGCCCTTGCGATCTTCCGCGCTAAACACGCCCAGATCGGCAGTCTTGGTGTTGACCGACCCGGTCAAATCCGCCGAGCCACCAATGGTTTCCGGCAAAATCGGGTTCACCGCCGCCAGCACTTTTTCGGACGCCGAACGGGTCGCAAGCTTGGCCCCCGCTTCTGAAGCTGCTTTCTTCACCCCACGAATGATCGCAGGCAGTTTCGCCACCACATCGCCTGCGAAAATCCGCTTGAACTCGGCCTGCTTGGCCGGAGACAAAGCCGCAAACCGCGCCTCCCATTCGGCATGGGCAACCCCACCGCGCAAACCAAACGCCTCCCACTGCGCCTTGATCGCAGCCGGAATAACGAAGGGCTCAGACGTCCAGCCATAAAGCTCTTTCACGGCCTTCATCTGCGCCGGGTCCGTCAAAGCGCCGTGGCCTTTGGACGTGTCCTGCGCCGCATGACCCAAAGCGATATGGGTTTTGCAATCAATCAACGTCGGCTTGTCCGACTTTTTCGCCGCCGTCAAAGCCCGGTCAATATCCACCGGATCATGGCCGTCGCAATGCAGCACGTTCCAACCGCTGGCGGCAAACCGCGCCCGCTGATCGGTCACATCCGACATCGACACTTTGCCATCGATGGTGATGCCGTTGTTGTCCCACATCACGATCAAGCGGCTTAGCTGCAATTTACCAGCCAAACCAATGGCTTCCTGCGAAACCCCCTCCATCAGACAACCATCGCCCGCGATCACATAGGTATAGTGGTCCTGCACCTTGGACCCCCAACGCGCCCGCAAATTCTCCTCGGCAATCGCAAAACCCACCGAATTGGCAATGCCCTGACCCAGAGGCCCGGTGGTGGTCTCGACCCCCGACACATGACCATATTCCGGGTGCCCCGCCGTAATCGCGCCCCATTGCCGGAAATGCTTGATCTGCTCAATCGTCATATCCGCATACCCGGTCAGGTACAGCAGCGAATAGATCAGCATCGAGCCATGCCCCGCCGACAGAATAAACCGGTCCCGGTCCGCCCAACGCGGCGCTTTCGGATCAAACTTCAGGTGCTTTTCGAACAACACCGTCGCCACATCGGCCATGCCCATCGGCATGCCAGAGTGGCCGGAATTGGCGGCGGCAACGGCGTCCAATGTCAGCGTGCGAATGGCGGCCGCGCGCATCCAGTGATCGGGGTGGGCGGTGCGAAGCGTCTGGATATCCAAGGTTGATGTCCTGTTCATAAAATTGGGTGGGCTGAAAGCTGCATAACAGCCCGTGCGGCAAGATCAAGCGCGCCCCGCAAGGCCTTGGACGCAAAAGACAAGACGACCCCGCGCCAAGCGGCTAAGATTGCCCATAACGCAAGGCTCTGCCGATTCGCGCGCAGCGACGGGGCAGGGCACTCCCGGAAAAACCGGCCCAGAAGAAACAGAAAGGGCGTCAGACCCATGCAAGATATCGCAGAGCTAGAGCGGCGCATCACCGCAGCCTTAGAGCGCATCGGGCGCGGAGTGGAAAGCCTCAGCGCAGCGGTGCCGATGCTCACCGACACCCCCACCGCCATGCTGCCCGAAAGCGATTTCGCCGCGCTGAACGAACAGCTCGACGAAGAGCGCATGCTCAACGCCCAGTTGAAAGAACGCCTGCGCGCGGTGCATCAAAAGGATGAGGCCGCGAAATCCGCGCTCACCGATGAAGTCTCGACGCTGAACGCCCAGCTTGCCGCGCAGTCCGATGAACTCGCCCGCCTGCGCGCCACCTCTGCTGCGCTGAACGAAGAACTCGCCGCCCTGCGCGATGTGGCAGAGTTGGGCGTCACTGAACCTGAACATATCAACAAAGCCATGCTCGCCGAACTTGACGCCCTGCGCGCCGCCCGCGCGTCTGAGGCCGAGGAGCTCTCGGAAATCATCGCAGCGCTGAACCCGCTGATAGAGGAGGCCGCCGCCAATGCCTGATATCGAAATCACCATCGGGGGCCGCAACTTCACCGTCTCCTGCCAACCCGGCGAGGAACATTTCCTGCGCGGGGCGGCAGGCATGCTGAATACCGAGGCCACTCCTTTGGTCGCCCAAATGGGCCGCCTGCCGGAAGCGCGGATGCTGCTGATGGCTGGTCTGATGTTGGCTGATAAAACCGCTGCGATTGAGGATGAGAACCGCCAGCTGAAACTGAAACTGGCCGAGATTGAGTCCCGTCCGCAGCCCGAACGCGAAAAACTCGAAGTCGCCGTGGTTCGCCCCGGCCTGCGCGAAACCTTGGCCGAGATCGCAGCCCGCGCTGAAGCCATGGCCGCTTCCATCGAAGATCGTCTGCAATGATCCGCAGATTTGCTTTGCTGGCCCTGCTCGCCGCCTGCACGCCCGATGGCGCTGACCCTGTCGCCGCTGACCCGAACGCCACGCAATACCTGTGCGCGGACGGCACCAAACTGGCTGTGATCTATGGCACAGACGGCAACCTCAAACTCACCGTCAAAGGCGAAACAGTCACTCTGCTGGCCGAAGAAGCCGCCTCTGGCGCGCGCTATGGCTGGCCGTCGGATGGCTCCAACTATGTCTGGTGGACCAAGGGCCGCGAGGGCACGCTCTATTGGAAAGACGGCACCAAAGGCGGCTCCGAGTCCGTGCTGCACGCCGCGTGCAAAGAGCAATAACAAATTTCAGACAATTTGCCTAAAATTGTCATCCTCTCTGCTCAAATATCCCGGGGGTGCGGGGGCTGGCCCCCGCTCCGCCAGATCAATCAGCGCAGTCCTTAGCCGGCATTGGCTTCGCGAATTTTCTCCGCCGCCGCCTTGTCAAACGCCACGCCATTGGCCTCAAGCAACGCATCCAACTCGCCCGAAAGCGTCATCTCGATGGCAATATCGCAGCCGCCGACAAACTCGCCCTTGACGTAAAGCTGCGGAATCGTTGGCCAATCCGAGAATTCCTTGATGCCCTGCCGGATTTCCGCATCCGCCAACACGTTCACATCGGCATATTCGACACCGAGATAATTCAAAATCCCCGCCACCTTCGACGAGAACCCGCACTGCGGCATCAACTTGTTGCCCTTCATAAACAACACCACATCGTTCTTCGTCACGGTGTCTTTGATCGTTTCTAGAGCGGTCATTGAGTTTGTCCTATGCATTGGCTTGGGGCTTTGGAACAGCGACGAGGCGATTGCCCTCCGACGCCTCCAGCCTTAGTTTTACGAAACGGGCGATCACGGTATGACTTTTGAATCTGTCAGCAATTTCGCGAAACCTACGCTTTCCGACGCGCCGGTCCAATACCGCGAGAATTGTTTTGACGGTCCTGCCTGTCGCCAAGGCACCATCGACAGATATATTCAGATAGTCGAAAATTTCGCGGGGAAACTGCCAACCCGCGACAAGGCCTTGCTTATCAAGCACTGCCGCGGCTTCGTCCTGTGAAAGATGTTTGTCGCGCATCAGATCCCATCCCGCCATCACATGATTGAAATAGCAAGCATTGAGCCAGACCTCGCCGTCGACAGTGATTGTGCCGCGCTGTTCTGCATCATGCGTTGCCCGCAATACGGTTAGGTTCAACCTCACGCGACTACCAAGTTCGGGCGCAAAGTTACCTTCGGCAAGCTGTTTAACCTTCGACCAGCGCATGAAATCACTCCATCGCCTTCGTCGTCAGCGCCAGCGCGTGCAACGCGCCGCTTGGCCCGTCCATCTTGCCCTTCAAACTGGCGTAGACCGCGCGCTGTTGTTGCACCCGGTTCATGCCCTTGAAGCTGGCATCAATCACCTCAGCCGAGAAATGCGCACCATCGTCGCCCTGCACGGTGATCTTAGCCTGCGGGAAGGCCGCGCGGATCAAGGCTTCAATCTCATGGGCTTCAATCGCCATTGCGCACTCCTTGGCATTTCACCGCAAATGTAAGCCTGCTGCCGGGACGCTGCAAGGGGCTCGCGCGTCCTTAGCCGACCGCCTTCTCAAACGCCCGACGATACAGGTTCGACAACTCCGCCAAGCTGGCCTTGTCGCCGCCGAAGTCCACCAGATCACCGCCAAAGCGGCCAACCCGGATCACCTCGACGCCGTCGAGCAAAGCCGCAGCCTCCAACTTCGCCGCCCCGGCCTCATCCACTGCCACCAAATACCGCGCCTGATCCTCGCCAAACAGCGTCGCAATATCGCCCGCGATCAGCGTCACACCCAAGTCCGCCCCCTCGGCCATCTCAAACGCCGCCAACCCAAGGCCACCATCTGCCAAATCGGTGCAGGCTCGAATGGCCTTGCGGTGCGCCAAAATAAAATCGCCGCTGGCCTTCTCGGCCTCCAGATCAACACGCGGAGCATCCCCCGCCTCAATCCCAAACGCCTCGGCCAACAGCGCCGACTGCCCCAGATGCCCAAACGTCTCGCCCACCACCAGCGCCACGTCGCCTGCCACCGGACGCCCCGCGATCAGATCATCCAAAGATGCCAAAATCCCCACCGCGCCAATCGTCGGCGTCGGCAAAATCCCCGAGCCATCGGTCTCATTATAAAGGCTAACATTGCCCGACACGATTGGCATATCCAGCGCCAGTACAGCCGCCCCAATACCCTTGATCGCCCCCACCAACTGCCCCATGATCTCGGGCTTTTCCGGGTTGCCGAAGTTCAGATTATCCGTCGTAGCCAGTGGCTTGGCTCCCACAGCGATCAGGTTGCGATAGGCTTCCGCTACCGCCTGCTTGCCACCCTCAAACGGGTTCGCCTTGACATAGCGCGGCGTCACATCCGAGGTAAACGCCAGCGCCTTACCCGTGCCATGCACCCGCACCACACCCGCGCCAGCTCCCGGAGCCACCACCGTATCGGCCCCCACCATGCTGTCATACTGCTCGTAAACCCAAGCCTTCTGCGCATAGTTCGGCGAGCCGATCAAAGCCCGCAGCCCCGCAATCGCGCCAATGCTGGGCACTTCGCCCAAAGGTGCCGCGCTCGGCGTTTCCACCCAAGGCCGATCATATTCCGGCGCAGAAGACGACAGCTTCGACAACGGCAAATCCGCCTTCACCTCAGTGCCATGCAGGATCAGGAAGCGATCCTCAGCAATAGTCTCGCCGACAATGGCAAAATCCAGATCCCATTTCACGAAGATCGCCCGCGCCACGTCTTCCAGTTCCGGCTTCAGAACCATCAACATGCGTTCCTGCGACTCCGACAGCATCATCTCATAGGCCGTCATATGGGTTTCGCGCTGCGGCACCGCATCGAGTTGCAGCTTGATCCCCAAACCGCCCTTGTCGCCCATCTCTACCGCCGAACAGGTCAGCCCAGCCGCCCCCATATCCTGAATGGAAATTACAGCGCCCGAGGCCATCAGTTCCAGACACGCCTCCAACAACCGCTTCTCAGTAAAGGGGTCGCCAACCTGCACAGTAGGGCGCTTATCCTCAATCGTGTCGTCAAACTCCGCCGAGGCCATCGTCGCCCCGCCAACCCCGTCACGTCCGGTCTTCGCGCCCAGATAAACTACCGGCATCCCGACGCCCGAGGCCACCGAGTAGAAAATCTTATCCGCATCCGCGAGGCCCGCCGCAAACGCATTCACCAGACAATTGCCGTTATAGCTTTTATGAAACCGCACCTCGCCCGCGACCGTCGGCACCCCAAACGCATTGCCATACGATCCCACACCCTCAACCACACCCTTCACCAGATAGGCAGTTTTCGGATGCGACGGCACCCCGAACGACAGTGAGTTCATCGCCGCAATCGGCCGCGCCCCCATGGTGAACACATCGCGCAAAATCCCGCCAACGCCGGTGGCAGCGCCCTGATGCGGCTCGATGTAAGACGGATGGTTGTGGCTCTCCATCTTGAAGATCACCGCTTGCCCGTCGCCAATATCGACCACGCCTGCATTCTCGCCCGGCCCACAAATCACCTGCGGCCCGGTGGTCGGCAGCGTGCGCAGCCACTTCTTTGACGACTTATACGAACAATGCTCATTCCACATCGCCGAGAAAATCCCCAACTCGGTGAACGTGGGCGCGCGCCCGATGATCTCTAGCAGGCGCTGGTATTCATCCGGCTTCAGCCCGTGCTTTGCGATCAGATCAGGCGTGATGGCAGGCTCGGTCATGGCATTCCCCGGAAATATGAGAGTTGCGGGCGTCATAGGCCAAGCAGGCCAACAGGGAAAGGCCCGGGGCAAATTTCCCGCAATTTTTTCGCCGCCGCCGCACTTATTTTGCCAGCCCTGTCGAAATCCACCAGCGCCAAGCGTCCTTGTGCTATCGAAACCCAAACAAGGAGACTGAAATGCAATTCATCGCCCTGATCTACTCCACTCCCGGCAGCGAACCACCCTACGGAACCCCGGAATTTGACGCTTTCATGCAGGGCTATTTCGCCCTCACCGCCAAGCTGAAATCCGATGGTGCCTTCATCGCGGGGGAGGGTCTGAAGCCCGTGCAAACCGCCACCTCGGTGCGGCTGCGCGGTGGTAAAGTCGAAACGATGGACGGCCCGTTTGCCGAAACCAAAGAACACCTCGGCGGCTTCTATTTGTTCAAGGCCGAGACCCTAGAGGCCGCCATCGCCTATGCCGCCATGGTGCCCTCGGTCGCTTGGGGCAGCGTCGAATTGCGCCCGGTCATGGAATACTGAGGCCCAACCATGACTGACCCCGCCGCAGCCTTAGCGCACTGCCTGCGGCGGGACCGTGGCCGCATCCTCGCCGCCCTGATCGCCCGCGTGCAAGATTTCCAACTCGCCGAGGATGCGCTGCAAGACGCCTGCGTCTCGGCGCTGATCCATTGGGGCAGGGCGGGGCCGCCGCACCGCCCCGAGCCTTGGCTGATCCGCGCCGCCTTCCGCAAAGCCATTGATCGCCTGCGCGGGGCCGCCCGAGATAGCCGCCAAACCGCAGCCCTCAGCCAACTCGCCCGCGATGAGGCCGCCGATGATCCCGCCAGCATCCCCGACGAACGCCTCAGGCTGATCTTCACCTGCTGCCATCCCGCCCTTGAAGAAAAATCCCGTTGCGCCCTCACCCTGCGCATCGTCTGCAGCCTCACCACCGCCGAGATCGCCGCCGCCTTCCTTGATACCGAACCCACCATGGGCCAGCGGATTTCCCGCGCCAAAGCGCGGATCGCGGCGCTCAATCTGCGCTTTGATCTGCCCGACCCCGCCGATTGGCCCGAACGCCTGTGCTCGGTGCTGACGGTGATCTACCTGATCTTCACCACCGGCCACACGCAATCCAACACGACCCTATGCCAAGAGGCGATCTTCCTTGCCCGCTTGCTGCAAGACCTGTTGCCCAATGATCCCGAAACCCAAGCCTGCCTTGCGCTGATGCTGTTCGCCCATGCCCGCGCCGCCGCCCGCGCCCCAAACGGTCAAACCATCCCACCCGAAGCCCAAGACCGCAGCCTGTGGAACGCCAATGAGATCACCGAAGCCCTCACCCTGCTCAACGCCGCCATCTCTCAAAGCCGCCCCGGCCCGATGCAGCTGAAAGCCGCCATCGCCGCTGCCCATATTCTGCCCTCCAGCCCAGACTGGCCGCAGATCGAGGCGCTCTATGCCCGGCTGTTAGAACTCGAACCCACCCCGGTTGTCGCCCTCAATCACGCCGTGGCTTTGGCCGAAACGGGGCAGGCGGCACAGGCCCTGCGCCTGCTCGAAGCCCTCGCCGAACCCCTTGCCAGCTACCAACCCTACCACGCCGCGCTTGCGCATCTGTTGGCGCTAACAGCGAATCATCCCGCCGCACACGCCGCCTATACCCGCGCCATCGCACTTGCAGAAAATCTCGCAGACGCAGCATTTTTGGCCGAACGTCGTAAAAATCTGCTTGATGCGCAGGCAGTTAGCAAAATTACCCCCGAAACCTAAAAAAAAGGCCGAGCTTTCGCTCGGCCAAGTCCAACAGGGAGGTATGAAGCAACAAGAGTGAACTCGACTGCTGCCTCACAGTGGTGTCTATACCTATGGCTGAACTGCCTCAATAAAGAACAGGCTGCAAACGCAGCAATGCCGTCATGCGCCCCGCGCATGGCTTTGACCTTTTGGTAAAACAAATAGCGGATCAGCGCTATTTTTGGGGTAGGTCGCTATGGTGCTGCAATGGCCCTGCTGGTTCATTGGCGGACTTTGACGCCCCCCGGATATTGCGACACAATTTTGCCGCGCGCGCCAGTTAACACAGTACCAACTGGCCAGGGTGTCGGCCCGCATGAGGGCCGTCACTTAAGTGTAGATTGGAAACTAAATGTATCCCACGACGTTGCGCACGTTGAAAATGCTTTTCCTGCTCCCTCTGCTCTTAGCGCTGCCCTTGTCGGCCCTTGCCCAGCAAGAAAGTGCGCAAGTCCCCCCGAACACGGTAGTAAACACCCTGTCCGGCAAGACGGCGCGCTTCATTTCGGAAAGACTTGGCGCAGGCGTGATCTTCTTTGATCAGAACGGCCGCGCCCTGCTGTGGTATCCCGGTCAGCCCGAAATCTTGAGTGGGCGTTGGGCGGCAGAGACCATCCGAGGCACGAGAGGGGCCGACGCCGAAGCTTTTACAAATAATCTCATCGCGCTTTATTTCCCTGCTGTCGAGGCCCACCGCATCGACACAGCGCGCACCCGGATCGGCCTGCTTGCCTATATTGATGCCAATCAGATTGACTTGGATCTGGCGGTCAAAGTGGTGGCAGACGGCGATGTTCTGCGCTTGGCAGTGGGGCAGCCGCCTTGCCGTATGTGCAGTGCAGAAACGACTTTCGCACAAATGGTGCGCTAGCGCGGGCCCCTGATCCCGCCCGCTGCCCTACAACTGCTGCCGCTTGCGAAACGCGAAAATCTCCTCGGTGACGAAATCCCGAAACGCCGAGACCCGTTTGGAGTGCCGCAATTCCTCCGGGTAGGCCAGAAATACCGGCACTTCGGTGCTTTCGGTCTCCGGCAACACCCGCACCAGATGCGGGAAATCTTCGGTCAGATAATCCGGCAGCACCCCGATGCCGAGATGATTCAACACCCCCTGCAACACCCCGAAATAGTTGTTCACCGTCAGGGTGGACGGAATGTCATGGCTCATCAGATCAGCCACCAGATTGGCCCCCGCCGCCACTTGTGCGGTGCCCGCATGCTGACAAATCAAGCGGTGCTGGGTGAAATCATCCATCGTCAGCGGCGTGCCGTGTTCGGCCAGATATTCCGGCGTCGCATAAAGCCGCATCCGAATGTTCATCAACCGCTTGCGGATCAGATCGGCCTGACTTGGCTCTTTCATCCGGATCGCCACATCCGCCTCCCGCATCGGCAGATCGAGCACGCGCTCCTCCAGCATCAGATCAATCTTCAAACTCGGATACTTCTTATACAAAGCAGGCAACCGAGGTGCCAACCACAACGTCCCAAACCCGGTCGTCGTCGTCACCCGCAACTCGCCAAACACCTCATCCTCAGAATCCCGGATTCGCGCCGCAGTCGCGTCCAGCCGTTTGACCATGGCTTGGGTCGCATCATACAGCAACTCACCTTGTTCGGTCAGGATCAACCCGCGGGCATGACGGTGGAACAACGTCACCGAAAGGCTCTCCTCCAGCGCCCTGACCTGCCGACTGACGGCGGATTGCGACAGATGCAGCACTTCCCCCGCATGGGTCAGGCTGCCCTTTTCGGCAACCGCGTGAAAAATGCGCAGCTTGTCCCAGTCCATCGGTGCCTCAAAATTATTTCACGGATGATACCATGAGCCTGCTTATCTATGCACAAATTCCGCCCTGTAAACCGGGTATTTCGGCAAATTTTCCCCCTATTTGGCAGTCCTGTCTCCCGCGCGCTGTCATTTCAGCGTCACGCAGAGCCATTACCCTGCAACAAACCCGTCATGCTGCCCGCGCAAACCCCCGAGGTTCCCATGCTGCAAACCAACATCAGCCGCGACATTTCCTACGCCGCCTCCGCCCGCACCAAGCCAGGACGCGCGCTGATCCGCGTGCTGGAAAACGTAAGCGGCAGACGCCAGCTGATCGACCGCGCCTCCGGTTACGAACATGACATCGCGCAAGGCCGCTCGTTCTGGCAAGTCATCCCCGAACGCTATGGCCTCTCGCTCGACCTCATCGCAGGCTCCATCGCCAACATCCCCCGCGAAGGCCCCCTCGTGCTGATCGCCAACCACCCTTACGGCATCCTCGACGGCTTGATGATGGGCCACCTGCTGGACGCTGTCCGCGGCGATTTCCGCATCCTGTCCAATGCCGTGTTCCGCCGCGCCGAAGCCCTGAACAAAGTCCTGCTCCCCATATCCTTCGACGACACCAAAGCCGCCGTCAAACTCAACCTGCAAACCCGCGCCACCGCCCTCAGCTACCTAAGCGAAGGCGGTGCCATCGGCATCTTCCCCGGCGGCACCGTCTCCACATCCCTCAAACCGTTCTCCCGCCCGATGGACCCGTCTTGGCGCAACTTCACCGCCAAAATGGTCGCCAAATCAGGCGCCACCGTGGTGCCGATCTACTTTGAGGGCCACAACTCCCGCCTGTTCCAACTCGCCTCGCGCGTCCACGCCAACCTGCGTGTCGCTCTGCTGCTGAAAGAGTTCAAATCCCGCACCGACACCCCCGTCCGCCTTGTCGTAGGCCAACCGATCCCAAGCACGACCCTGCAATCGCTGAAATCCGACCCCACCGCGATGATGGAAACCCTGCGCCAAGCCACCTACGCCCTTTCACCCGCGCCACTTCCCTCTTATGCTTTGGGTTACGAATTCGAGGCGAAATACAAATCCCGCTAAACCGCAGCCCCCAAAGTCTGTGAAAGAGCTGCGAAAGCGGGCAGGGGGCAAAGATGGCAGTAGGCGTATTCGACAGCGGCATCGGCGGGCTGACAGTGCTGGACGCATTGCAAAAGCGCCTGCCCGACACCCCGTTCGTCTATTTCGGCGACAACGCCCACGCTCCCTACGGTGTGCGCACCCATGACGACATTTTCAACCTGACCTGTGCGGCGGTCGAACGCCTGTGGGCGGAAGGCTGCGATCTGGTGATCCTCGCCTGCAACACCGCCTCCGCCGCTGCCCTAAAGCGGATGCAGGAGACTTGGCTGCCCGCTGACAAACGCGTCCTGGGCGTGTTTGTCCCCCTGATCGAGGCACTGACCGAACGCCAATGGGGCGACAATTCCCCGCCGCGCGAAGTCAGCGTCAAACACGTCGCCTTGTTCGCCACCCCGGCCACAGTAGCGTCCCGTGCCTTCCAGCGTGAACTCGCCTTCCGCGCCATCGGCGTCGATGTCGAAGCCCAACCCTGCGGCGGCGTCGTCGATGCGATTGAGCAAGGCGACGAAATCCTCGCCGAAGCCCTCGTGCGCAGCCATGTCGAGGCCCTCAAACGCCGGATGCCCCACCCGCAAGCCGCCGTCCTTGGCTGCACCCACTACCCGCTGATGGAAAAAACCTTCGCCGAAGCCTTGGGGCCCGAGGTGAAAGTCTACTCCCAAGCCAATCTCGTCGCAGAATCGCTCGCCGACTACCTGCACCGCCGCCCCGAAATGCTCGGCCAAGGCACGGTCTCAAAATTCATCACCACCGGCGATGCCGCCTCTGTCTCCAACAAAGCCACGCAATTCCTACGCAAAAAAGTCACCTTCGAAGCCGCGTAACAGATAGGGTGGATGGTTGCGCGCCGCTTCGCGCGGGTTCACCCACCACGCCACAAAGCCTGGGCCCTCTAGGCTCGGGCCTCACACAACCGCCCGTAGCGCCGCATTGCCTGCTCGCCGCATTTCCCTGATCCCAAACCCCAACATTTTCACATTGGCCCAAATACTCCCCGCAGAGCGTTCCGAACCCACAACCCGCGCACCGCTTCACCCCCGTGAGTAGGGCGGGGTTCACCCCGCCACCGCATTTCCAAATCAAATGCGCAGTCACAAAACCCATAGTCCCGCTCGGAAAACTCAACTTTTACTGCCCCACTGCCTCCCTTGCATTCTCTAATTAATGTAGTTACATTAAATGCAGATCGAATACGACCCCATCAAACGCGCCGCGAACTTGCTCAAACGGGGTTTGGACATGGTCGAAGTCAGCGCAATCTTTGAAACTGAGATTGTCACCGTTGAAGATGGCCGCATGGATTACGGCGAACCACAGTTTGATATCTGAATGCTCGAATGATGTTCGTAGCGTGGACACCAAAGGGGCAGCGTGAGGCGCATCATTAGTATGACGAAAGCAAATGACCGTGAAATTGTCAAATTCAGCATCGACCAAGGCTTTGGTGATTGACCCAGAATCCGAGCCTGACGACGATATTCCCGACCTGACCACCCCCTACTGGGCTGCCAAATTCGCCGCCGCCCGCGTCCAGCGTGGCCGCCCGAAATCCGCCGCCCCGAAAGTCTCCACCACCCTGCGCCTCGACCCCGAAGTGCTGGACGCCTTCAAATCCAGCGGCCCCGGCTGGCAAAGCCGCATGAACGAGGCGCTGCGGAAGGCGGCGGGGCTGTAGGGTGGGGTTCCACCCCACCACGACTTTTTCCCACCCCACCACCCCTCAAACCTTAACAAACCCTTAAATCCACCACCCCATCCCATTGAAACTAAAAAACAAAAAAAGGTCCCGAGTTGGGACCACCCCAAAAGGTTCCTCAAATGCTCTCCCTAACCCAACACCGCGCCGCCCGCCTGGAGGCCCTGCAAGCCGAGGACGGCTGGCTCAACCTCACCGACCGGGTTGATCTAAACCCCGGCCCACAATCCGCAGGCACCGCCCCCGACAACCAAATTCAGCTCTCCACCGGCCCCGCCCATCTGGGCGCAATCGACCCCACCACCGAAACCCTGACACCCCCCAACCAAGCCCCGATCCCGTTCCTCCCCACCCCCTCCGGCTACCCCCAACTCCGCCACCAAACCCTCCTGCTAGAACTCCACACGGCAGACGGAACCCCCGCCCTCCGTGTCCGCGACCTCACCCTGCCGCGCCAAGCAACCCTCCACTACTTCCCCACCAACGAAGCCCTGATCCTCCGCGCCCGCTGGCAAGCCCTGCCCACTCCGATCCAGCAATCCATCGACCAAAAAGGCGGCGCACCCACCACCGTCAACCTCACCCACACTGCCCACTTCACCCACGACGACCACACGATCACCCTGCTTGCGACCCATTGGAAAGACGGCAAGCCGATGTTCGTGATCCGCGACCAGACCAGCGGCATCGAGTCCTACCCCGCCTCGCGCTTCCTGATCGGCGAGGACGCCTCTGACACCGAGATCACCCTCGATTTCAACCGCGCCTTCACCCCACCCTGCGGCTTCACCGATTTCGCGATCTGCCCACTGCCGCCACGCGAAAATATCCTGCCATTCCGTGTGGAAGCAGGCGAGCGCCTGACACCATAATTTCACTTGCATCCTCCCCCCCCAAACGCCACATCTGCGCCAACAAACGGAGGCTCGCATGACACATCGCATCGCCATTCTGGGGGCCTCGGGCTATACAGGCGCGGAACTGGTTCGCCTGATTGCCACGCATCCTTCGATGAAAATCGTCGCCCTCTCCGCCGACCGCAAGGCCGGGATGGCGATGGCTGAAGTCTTCCCGTTCCTACGTCATCTTGACCTTCCGCGCCTGCAAAAGATCGACGAGATTGACTTTTCTGGCGTCGATCTGTGCTTTTGCGCTTTGCCCCATGCCACCACGCAGGTTGTCGTCTCGGCTCTGCCGCGCGATTTGAAGATCGTCGATCTTTCGGCTGATTTCCGGCTGCGCGACCCGGCGGAATATGAGAAATGGTATGGCCAAGCCCACACCGCCACCCAGTTGCAGAAAGAAGCCGTCTACGGGCTGACCGAGTTTTACCGTGACGACATCCGCAAGGGGCGGCTTGTTGCAGGCACGGGGTGTAACGCGGCCACTGGCCAGTATGCCTTGCGTCCCTTGATCTCGGCGGGCGTGATTGATCTTGATAGCATCCTGATTGATTTGAAAGCAGGGGTGTCTGGGGCAGGGCGTAGCCTGAAAGAAAACCTACTGCATGCCGAGCTTTCGGGTGGCACGCATACCTATTCGATGGCCGGCAAGCATCGCCATTTGGGCGAGTTTGACCAAGAGTTTTCTAAACTCGCCGGACGGCCCGTCCACATTCAGTTTTCGCCGCACCTGCTGCCGATGAATCGCGGGATTCTGGCGACGACCTATGTGCAGGGCGATGCGCGCGCCATTCACCAAACGCTGACTGACGCCTACGCGTCCGAGCCATTTCTCCAAGTGCTACCCTTTGGCGCACTCCCCTCGACGCGCGACATTGCAGGGTCTAACTACTGCCATATCGGCGTGATCGGGGATCGGATTGCGGGCCGCGCTGTGGTGGTTGCTGTGTTGGACAACCTGACGAAAGGCTCGTCGGGGCAGGCCATCCAGAACGCCAATTTGATGCTGGGAATTGAGGAAACAGCGGGGCTTATGTTAGCACCGATGTTCCCGTAAGGAGCTGATATGGCTGGGTTGAAGGGGTTGAAAAAACGTCGCCGTGTGCAGTTGATCCTGTTCGCGTTTGTGCTGCTGGCGGCTTCAACCGCGCTGATTGGCTTTGCGATGCGCGATGGGATTAACTTTTTCCGGTCGCCCAGCCAAGTTTTGACCGATCCACCCCGCGCCGGGGAGGTGTTTCGCATCGGTGGGCTGGTCGAAAAAGGCACGCTCGTGCGCGGGCAGGGCGAGACGATCAGCTTCAGCGTGACCGATACCAACAAGACCATTCCTGTGAAGTTTACCGGCGTTTTACCCGATCTGTTCGCCGAGGGTGCGGGCATGGTTGGCACCGGAGAGATGGAGGGTGATACCTTTGTCGCCAGCGAGATCCTTGCCAAGCATGACGAGAATTACATGCCGAAAGAAGTCGTGGATGCGCTGAAAGCCCAGGGCGTTTACGTAGCACCGCAGAAGTAGTGCCGCAGAAGTAATTCCGCAAAACCAGCGCGCGCTTCCCTCGCAGCAGATTAACCGTTTCCCGCTAGCATAGCCCCCGGCAATCCAAGGGGAGATGCGATGAAATCTGTGCAAGATTTGGCGGCTGAGATTGTCGCCCGCGAGGGTGGTTTTGTGAGCGACCCGGATGATCCGGGCGGTGCCACCAACCACGGGGTTACGCTGAACACTCTGCGCCGTCTGGGTATCGACATTACGCGTGATACCCGTATTGACGTGGCCGATGTTCGGGCATTGAGCGCCACCCAAGCGGTGGATATCTATGTCGAACATTACTACCGCCGCACCGGGATCGGGGCTTTGCCGGAAAGCTTGCAAGCGTCGGTTTTTGATATGTATGTCAACGCCGGGGCCAATGCGGTTAAGGTGTTGCAGCGCCTGCTGACCAGCATGGGTTTTCCCTGTGATGCAGATGGACAGATTGGCCCGCAGACCATTCGCGCGGCTCAAATGGCGGCAGAGGCGGCCCCAAGCTATATCGCCGATGCTTATGGGATTTCGCGGCGCAACTACTACTACAGCCTCGCCGATGCCCGCCCTGCCAGCCGTAAATATGCGCGCAGGCGTGATGGTGGCAAAGGCGGCTGGATCACGCGGGCGGAAGAATTTATCGCGCCGAAATATCGACTGACAGAGGCGCAACATCAAGCACGGGTGGCAGCATGGGTTTGATCGGAACTGTTTTGAACGCACCGGGGGCGGTGGCGGCTTTGGGCGATGCCGCAAAAGGCGTGGCTGAGGTGTTCGTGCCCTCGGCCACCAAACGGATGGAATTGTCCGCACAGGCACAAGCCGCAGCACTAGCGCAATTTGGTGACGAATTCAGCAATGCCTCGACCAGCTGGTTTGATCGGTTTGTCAATGGCTTGAACCGCCTGCCACGCCCACTTCTGGCCTTTGGCACCATTGGTCTGTTCGTTTATGCGATGATTGATCCGCCAGATTTTGCTTTGCGTATGGTGGGGTTGAATGCTGTGCCGGAACCGCTCTGGTGGCTGCTGGGGGCAGTGGTGGCGTTTTACTTTGGCGCGCGTGAGACGCATTACTTTCGCAATCGTCCGGTGAAGCTGCCCACTGAGCTGACCCCCTCGGCGGCCCCATCTGACGCCAATCCGGCCTTGGATGATTGGCGTTCCGAGCAAAACTAGCTCTATTCACGGCTCCAAAACTGGGGCCGTCCTTGACCTGTCTTGCAGGCTCTGGCATGCCCGCACCAACGAGACAGGAATTGATCAAATGAACCTCTTTGCCGAAATCCGCAGCTTGGTGACCGACAGCCTGACGGCTTTGGCCGCCGAGGGCGTGTTGCCCAATGGTCTGGACTCTGCGCAGGTAGCCGTTGAGCCGCCGCGCGATCCGGCGCATGGCGATATGGCGACCAATGCGGCGATGGTGCTGGCGAAACCCGCAGCGATGCAGCCGCGCGCGATTGCCGAAGCTTTGGCTGCCAAGCTGATGCTGGACCCGCGCGTGACCGGGGCCGAAGTGGCGGGGCCGGGGTTTTTGAACCTGCGGCTGGCGGCAAATGTCTGGCAGGGCGTGGTGAAAGCGGCGCTGATCGAAGGGTTGGCGTTTGGCAAATCCAGCGCCGGGGCAGGGCGGAAAGTCAACGTCGAATTCGTCTCGGCCAACCCGACCGGCCCGATGCATGTCGGCCATGTGCGCGGGGCTGTGGTCGGAGACGCGCTGGCACGGCTGCTGGCGTTCTCGGGCTGGAACGTCACCCGAGAATACTACATCAACGATGCGGGCGCGCAGGTCGATGTGCTGGCGCGCTCGGCCTACGAGCGCTACCGCGAGGCCAATGGGCTGGAGCCGGAAATTCGCGAGGGGCTGTATCCCGGCGATTACCTGATCCCGGTGGGTGAGGCGTTGAAGACGAAATTTGGCACCAGCCTGCTTGACAAGGGCGAGGAGGTTTGGCTGGCCGACATACGTGAGATCGCCTCCGAGATGATGATGGAAGAAATTCGCGGCGATCTGGCGGCTTTGGGCGTCAAGATGGACGTGTATTCATCGGAAAAGGCGCTTTATGGCACTGGCCAGATTGAGGCCGCCATACAAGCCCTGCGCGATATGGGCCTGATCTATGAAGGCACGCTGGAACCGCCAAAGGGCAAGACCCTTGAAGATTGGGAACCCCGTATCCAGACCCTGTTCCGCTCAACCGCGCATGGCGATGATGTTGACCGCCCGGTGATGAAATCGGATGGCACATGGACCTATTTCGCCCCCGATATCGCCTATCACTACAACAAAGTGCAGCGCGGTTTTGACGAGCTGATCGACATTTTCGGGGCTGATCACGGCGGCTATGTCAAGCGCATGAAGGCGGCGGTCTCTGCCCTGTCGAACGGCAAAGTTCCGTTGGATATCAAGCTGGTGCAGCTGGTGAAGCTGTACAAGAATGGCGAGCCGTTCAAAATGTCGAAACGCGCCGGCACCTTCGTGACCCTGCGCGATGTGGTCGAACAGGCTGGCGCTGATGTAACGCGTTTCATGATGCTGACCCGCAAGAACGATGTGACCTTGGATTTTGACTTTGCCAAGGTGCTGGAGCAATCCAAGGACAATCCGGTGTTCTATGTGCAATACGCCAATGCCCGGATCAACTCGGTGCTGCGCAAATCGCGCGAGGCGGGGATTGATTGCAGCGATGCGGCCCTCGCAAACGCCGATCTGGCGATCCTTGGCCATCCCGCCGAGATCGAAATGGCCAAAAAACTTGCTGAATGGCCGCGTTTGGTGGAAATCGCCGCCAAGGGCAATGAGCCGCATCGGATCGCGTTTTACCTCTATGAACTTGCCTCGGAATTTCATTCGCTGTGGAACAAAGGCAACGACGATACCAGCTTGCGCTTCATCCAAGACGGCAATGCGGCAACATCTTCGGCGAAAATCGCCCTTGCGCGTGCCACGGGCGTTGTGATTTCGGCGGGCCTTGGTATCCTTGGTGTTACTTCGGTTGAGGAAATGCGGTAAGTGCCCGGCCGGAATAGGCAAAATAACAAGCAGGGGTGGCATGTATCGCCCTTGCACGCGAGGCAAGACATGGCGGACGTGGATTTCGATGAGTTCGACGGCGGTTATGCCGAGCATGAGATAGCCCATGGCTATGCGACGGGCCGCGCTCGCGCGATGATCAATTTGGCAGGGGCCGCGTGCTCGATTGCCTTGGTGATCGGTCTGGGCATCTGGGGCTACAAGCTGGCGGTGCGCGATGTCTCTGGCATCCCGGTGGTGCGCGCGCTGGAAGGCCCGTTGCGGATCGCGCCAGACAATCCCGGTGGCGATGTGGCGATGCATCAGGGTCTGTCTGTAAATGCCGTGGCTGCTGCCGGAACCGCCTTGCCTTTGCCCGACAAGCTGATCCTTGCACCGAAAGAGGTGGCTTTGACGGCAGAAGATCAGGCTGGAACCGCCGAGTTGGCGCAACTGCCCGCTGTCGATCCTTTGGCAAATGGTGTCGAAGTGGTCGAGGTGGCACCGCAGGCTCCGGCGAGCCTAGCGCCGATTGAGATTGATCCGGTCGTCACGCCCGAGGCTTCCGCCAGCGCCGATGCGCTGGATGCGACCAGTCTTGCGGTGACAGCACCTTTGCCAGCGACGCAGGAAGATGCCGTCGCCGCAGCCCTCGCCGCCGCTTTGGCGGATGGCGAAACCGCAGAGGGTGGGCTGAGTGAGGTCGAAGTTGCTGCCGTTGATCCGGTAAAATCAATACGCCCGAAGCTGCGTCCGGCCAGCCGCAGCGCCGCTACCGTTGCCGCCGTTGAACCTGTTGCCGCTACCGCCGAGGCTGCACCGGAGACAACGAGCGGGGCACCTGTCGCAACCACCGCCGCCGCGGCCGAAATCGACCCCAACACTATTCCTGCAGGCACCCGGCTGGTGCAACTTGGGGCGTTCGATGATGAGGCGAGTGCGCGCGCCGAATGGGCCAAGCTGCAAGCCGACTTCCCCGATCTGCTACCGGGCAAAGCAATGGTGGTGCAATCGGCGCAAAGTGGCGGGCGCACCTTCTACCGCCTGCGCGCGCATGGCTTCGCCGACGAAGATGTGGCACGCCAATTCTGCGCGGCCATGCTGGCACAAAACGCCTCCTGCATCCCAGTTGCGCAAAAATGATCGGCTCGGGGGCTGCAATCTTCGGCTGCGCCGGGCTGTCCCTGACCGCAGCCGAGCGGGATTTCTTCCGCGACTATAATCCTTTGGGTTTCATCGTTTTCGCGCGGAATGTTGAGACTCCAGAACAACTTATCCGCCTGACCGCCGAGTTGCGCGACTCTGTTGGCCGCGATGCCCCGATCCTTGTTGATCAAGAGGGTGGCCGCGTGCAACGCCTGCGCCCGCCTTATTGGCGCGAATGGGCTGCCCCGCTGGATACTGTTGAAAAGGCCGGAGCCAACGCCGCTAAAGCCATGGCGCTGCGCTCGCTGGTGATCGCCGCTGAACTCCGCGCCGTTGGCATCGACGCCAACTGCGCCCCTGTTGCTGACATTGCCGGCCCCAATACCCACCCGTTCCTGCGTAATCGCTGCTACGGTCAAGACGTGGAAACCGTCACCCAAATCGCCCGCGCCGTCGCCGATGCGCATCTGGAAATGGGTGTGCTGCCTGTGGTCAAACACATGCCCGGCCATGGCCGCTCGGTCAACGACACCCATCACGATCTGCCCACTGTCACAACGGATCGGGCGGCCCTGACCGCCACCGACTTCGCCCCGTTTCGCGTGCTGGCCGATCTGCCGATGGCGATGACGGCGCATATCATCTTCTCGGCCTATGATAATTTGCCCGCAACGCAGTCGCCCGCGATGATCAAGGCGATCCGGGATGAGATCGGCTTTGCGGGCCTGCTGATCACCGACGATCTGAACATGCAGGCGCTGGCGGGCAGTTTGGCGCAGCGGACGGCGCGCTCGATGGCTGCGGGCTGCGATGTAGCACTGCATTGCAAGGGCGATATGGCCGAAATGCTGGAAGTCGCCGAAGCTGCTGGCGTGATGACCGAGGCCTCCCGCGCCCGCGCGACGGCCGCGCTTGCGCAACGCCGTCCGGCTAAATCCGTTGACATCGCCGCGCTGGAGGCTGAGTTTTCGGCTCTGCTGGGCGAAGGTGCGCATGGGTGAAACGGATACCGACGATTGGGGCGCGGCGACGCGCATTCCGGCTGCCGAGAGGCTGGCCTCGGAAGCGCTGATCATTGATGTCGATGGTTTTGAGGGGCCATTGGACCTTTTGTTGATGCTGTCGCGCACGCAAAAGGTCGATCTGCGCAAAATCTCGGTGCTGCAACTGGCCGAGCAATATCTGGTCTTCGTGTCGCGTGCAGCCGCCCTGCGGATTGAACTTGCCGCAGATTATCTGGTGATGGCGGCTTGGCTGGCCTTTCTGAAATCCCGTCTGTTGCTGCCGCCCGAACCCGGAGAAGCTGGACCTTCGGCAGAGGATTTGGCAGCGCATCTGGCGTTCCAGTTGGAGCGACTGTCGGCGATGCGCGAGGCCGCTGCCCGCCTGATGGGTCGTGATCAACTGGGCCGCGATTTCTTTGCACGCGGTGTGCCCGAGGACGTTACCCGCAAGGTCACGGTCAGCTATACCGCGACCCTGCTCGATCTGATGCGTGCCTATGCCCGCACCCGCACCCGTGATGAATTCCGCCCCTATGCCTTTGATCGTCAAGATGTCTATACCATGGAAGACGCGTTGGAACGGATGCGCGGCTTGCTGGGTTATGTGGGGGAATGGTCGGATTTGACCAGCTTCATGCCCGAAGGCTGGGAGGTTTCCCCCGCCCGCCGCAGATCGGCCACTGCCGCGCATTTTGCCGCCATTCTGGAAATGGCAAAGCGCGGTCAGGTGCAGATCAAACAAGGTGAGATGTTCGCCCCCCTGATGATCCGCAGGACAACGCCATGAGCGATCCGATTGAAAAAAGCCTGTTCGAAGCGCCGCCGATGGGCGAGCAGGAACGCATGGTCGAAGCCATCCTGTTCGCCTCGGCCGAGCCCGTGACTCTGGCCGAGTTGGTCAAGCGGATGCCGCATGGTTGCGATCCCGCCGAGGCTCTGCTGACCCTGCGCCGTCGCTATGACGGGCGGGGGGTGAACATGGTCAAGGTTGGCGATGCTTATGCCTTCCGCACCGCCGCCGACCTTGGGCATTTGATGCAAAAGGAAAGCGCCGAGCAGCGCAAACTGTCGCGCGCGGCGATTGAGACGCTGGCGATTGTGGCCTATCATCAGCCGGTGACGCGAGCCGAGATTGAGGAAATTCGCGGTGTCGCGGTCAGTCGGGGCACCGTGGATCAGTTGTTGGAACTGGATTGGATCAGGCTGGGTCGTCGGCGGATGACTCCGGGGCGTCCAGTGACCTTTGTGGTGACGGATCACTTTCTTGACCATTTCGGGCTTGAATCCGCCCGCGATCTGCCGGGCCTGAAGGAACTGCGCGCTGCCGGGCTTCTTGATAGCCGCCCCTTGCCGGGTGGGCTGACCACCCCATCTGAAGACGAAGAACAGCCCAGCACCGGGCAGAGCGAATTGTTTGAGGACTAAGCCATGGATCGCATCATTCAGATGATCTTGAACAAACTTTTGGGGCGGCTGGTCAATACCGCCGTCAACAGGGGTGTTGATTATGCGGCGCGTCGGGGGAAGTCCCCCGATGATATGACGCCCGAAGATCATGCACAGGCCGGCGCGGGCAAGGAAATGGCCAAACGCGCCCGCCAAGCGGCCAAGCTGACCCGCCGCATCCGCTAAAGCAAAAGGCCCGCCAATGGCGAGCCTTTTGTCGCAATATCGAAAGCTTAGCGCGCGCGACGACCGCCGCGACGCCCCGAAGTGGCCGCCGTTGCCGCAGCCGAAGCCTCGGCAAAGGTCGCCCCAGCCTCAACAGCCTCCAGCACCTTGGCGAACCTGATCCACTCACCACCATTGGCATCATGGTTCATCAGGAAGTTGGCGGCGCGAATGGCTTCCATCTCTGGCAGACGCACCGGGTTCATGATTGCCGAAGTCATGCCTGCGCCAATCGCCATCGGCAAAAACGCCGCGTTGATGCCGTGACGATGCGGCAGGCCGAACGATATGTTCGATGCCCCGCAAGTGGTGTTGACGCCCAATTCTTCGCGCAGACGCCGCACCAAGGCGAACACTTGCTGGCCAGCCGAACCCATCGCGCCGACGGGCATCACCAGCGGATCAACCACGATGTCATGCGCCGGGATGCCAAAATCTGCGGCACGTTCGACAATCTTTTTCGCCACTGCAAACCGCACATCGGGGTCTTGCGAAATCCCGGTGTCGTCGTTGGAAATCGCCACTACCGGCACGTTGTATTTTTTCACCAGCGGCAGAACCAGTTCCATGCGGTCTTCTTCGCCCGTCACCGAGTTCAGCAGCGGACGGCCCTCGCAGGCCATCAATCCAGCCTCCAACGCGCCGGGAACCGAAGAGTCGATGCACAACGGCACATCGACCACGGCTTGAATCCGCAGGATCAATTCGCGCATCAGTGGCGGCTCGACAAAATTGTTGTCGGCATAGCGCGGGTCTTCTGCCATTTTGTTGGTGAACACCGCCCCCGAGTTCACGTCCAGAACGTTGGCACCGCAGGCGACCTGCTCTAGCGCGTCGCGCAGAACGGTTTCAAAATTGCCCGCTTCCATTTCGGCTGCCAGCTTTTTGCGGCCCGTCGGGTTGATGCGCTCACCGATGACGCAGAACGGTTCGTCAAAACCGATGATCACGGTTTTTGTTTTGGATTCGATAACGGTACGGGTCATTCTTAAACCTTCTCTTTAAGCATTTGCGGGCACACCAGCGTCGCCGCCATTTTCAGTAACCCAAGCCGCATTGGTCTTAATGCCGCCCAGCGGGAAGAAGTGAACGTGCTCAACGCCAAAAGCCGAATTAGCCGCTTTGTGCGCGGCGAGGCCCGAGATAAACTCGGTCGGCTCATAGGGCAGCAGCAGTTTCGTCACATCCATAGCACGTTTTTGCAGCACGCGCAGCGAAGCACCCACGCCACAGGAAATCGCGAATTTGATCAAGGTTTGCAGCTTGGCGGGGCCTGCCACACCGATATGGATCGGCAGATGCACGCCGGCCTCGGCCAAGTGGTTGGCCCAGGCGATCACCGGACCCGCCTCAAAGCAGAACTGCGTCGCAATCGCCATTTTCGCATCCGAGCGTTCAGAAAACGCCTGTTTCCACTTCAAAGCCTGCATGACGATGGCATCGCCGCCGTCTTTGTCGATGTCCTTGTTGCCCTCGGGGTGGCCAGCGACATGCAGACGCTCAAAACCATCGAACAGCCCGGTTTCCATCAACTGCATCGAGCTGTCAAAATCACCAGCAGGGGTGTTGACACCACCGCCAAGCAGCAGGGCTTGCTTGACGCCCGCCTCGGTCTGATAGCGCTTGATCCAGTCGGCCAAGGTGGCCTTGTCATGGATGATGCGCGCCGGAAAATGCGGCATCACGTCAAAGCCTTCGCCTGCGATGCGCTTGGCGGTGGCCACCATATCTTCAATCGGCGTGCCCTCGATATGGGCGATATACACGCGGGTGCCTTTCGGCAGCAAGGCGCGGAAATCTTCCACCTTTTCGGCGGTGCGCGGCATCACTTCGATCGAATAGCCTTTCAGAAAGGCCTCATTCGCATCGGTGTTGGCGGCGGGTTTAGTGTCTTTGCGGAAAAAGCTCAGTGCCACGCGGGCCTCCCTTAGAACGGTCAGGCTTGCGCCCAGCCCTCGGCGTTGATCAGCGTTTTCAGGCGCTCGGTGTCATAGGTGGCGTCAAGACGGGCGGCCTCGGCAGCGGCGACCTCGGCGGCTTCGCCTTCCACCGGATAGGGATCGGCTTTGCGCCATTCGGCCAAGTAAGCGTCGGCACCTTTAGCGCCGATTTTCATCGCACAACGGTCAATCGCTTGCTCAAACCGCTCGGGCAGTTGCACCTTAGACGCAGACCGCCCCTTACCGACAATCACCTGTGCCGGAATATCGCGCCAAAACACTACTGTTACATCCGGCATAGCTGATTCCCCCATCTATTTTGTCTCCTGTTCTATGCGGCGATACGCGACACATACGGTCGGTTTTCGACATAGAACATGCTTGTAGCGACCACGCTTGTTGCTAGCGACAAACAGGGCGTGCGACCAGAGCCTGCGGATGGAGAAATTTTCATCATCTGTATGAATGCTCAGATCACGTTTGCTGATGGGTCGGGCAGGGTGCTTGCCACTGACCGGTAACGCGACTACCTTTGAGGCAACCACCAATGGAGGGCGATTATGGCGCCCGAGCGTCCCCTGGGGGCGGACGCGATGCGAACAGCGGTCGAGGCACCAAGTGCTTTCCGCGAAACTGACCCGTCGGCCCCCCCAGGCCTGTGGTCCAAGGGGCTTTATGCTGCCGTGGACTTAGGCACAAATGCGTGCCGCATGTTGATTGCCCAACCAAAGGGCAGTCAGTTTGTGGTTGTGGACAGCTTTTCTAAGACTGTCCAACTGGGCGCGGGGCTGGAAGCCTCGGGCCGGCTTGGTCGTGCCTCAATGGGGCGCACGATGCAGGCGTTGCGGATTTGCCAGAAGAAGATTGAGCAGCATGGCGTGACGCGGATGCGATTTGTCGCAACCGAAGCCTGCCGTCGGGCGCGCAATTCCAAAGAGTTCATGCGGCAGGTGAGGCGCGAAACTGGGCTGATTGTCGAGATTATTCCGGCCGAGGAAGAAGCGCGGTTGGCGGTGATTTCTTGTGCGCCGCTGGTCAATCGCTCGACTGAACAGCTTTTGGTGGTCGATATTGGCGGCGGATCAACCGAACTGGTCTGGATTGATCTGTCGGCGGTGGCCCCCGAAGATCGGCCAAAGTCGATCATGCGGCTGCACCGGGGCTTTCAGGTGGAGCCTGCGGGGGCGCGGGTGGTGGATTGGATTTCGGTGCCGCTGGGGGTGGCGACGCTGAAGGATCAGTTTCAGGATGTCGAGGATGACGCGGCGCGGTTTGCGTTAATGAGTTGGTTTTTTGAGGAGAATCTGGCATCGTTCAGTCCCTATGCCTCGGCGCAAAAGCGTGAGGGGTTTCAGATTATCGGCACCTCGGGCACCGTCACCACGGTGGCGGCCAGCTACTTGGGCCTGCGGCGGTATGATCGCACCAAGGTCGATGGCTTGCAGATGACCAGCGATCAGATTGATCTGGTGATCCGGGAATATCTGACGCTGGGGCCGGAGGGGCGGCGCAATGATCCGCGGATTGGCCGTGACCGACATACGCTGATCATGTCCGGCGCGGCTATCCTTCAAGCGCTTATGCGGATATGGCCAACGGATAGCCTCTCTGTTGCAGACCGTGGCCTGCGTGAAGGGCTTTTGTATGCACAGATGAGCGCCGATGGCGTGTTAGAGGACGGGCCGTTCGAATGACCGAGAAAACCACATCAGGGAAGAGCACGTCCGGTCGGGGCCAGCGCGAGCTGCGTGTGCGGGTCAAAACCGCCAAGGGCCGCAAGCTGTCCTCTACGCTGTGGCTAGAGCGGCAGTTGAACGACCCTTACGTCATCCGCGCCAAGAAGGAAGGGTTACGGGGCCGGGCGGCGTATAAGATTGCCGAGTTGGATGAGAAATACGGCTTCCTCGTGCCGGGGGCGCGGGTGGTGGACCTTGGCTGTGCGCCGGGGGGCTGGTGTCAGATCGCGGTGAAGCGGGTTAATGCTTTGGGCGACAACCCTAAAAAGCCGATTGGCACCGTGCTGGGCATTGATCTGCAAGAGATTGAAAGCATCGCGGGCGCGCAAATTCACCAACTGGATTTCCTCTCGGATGAGGCGGATGCCTTGGTCAAGGGCTGGTTGGGCGGCAAGGCTGATGTGGTGATGTCAGATATGGCGGCCTCGGCCTCGGGGCATAAGGGCACCGATCACTTGCGCATCATCGCGTTGATTGAGGCGGCTTTGGCGTTTGCCTTTGACGTGCTGGAAGAAGGCGGCACGTTTATCGCCAAGGTTCTGGCGGGCGGCGCGGAAAATGAGATGCAGGTGCAGTTGAAAAAATCGTTCAACAAGGTTGCCAATGTGAAGCCGCCAGCGAGCAGGGCGGATAGTTCTGAGAAATTTGTCGTGGCACAGGGCTTCCGAGGTAAGGCGACGCTGACCGGATCTTTCGCACCACGTTCCGAGGATGAAAATTGATCTGCCGCGATTAAGCGGGTTGCAGAAACAATCCTGAACCCTGCGAAAAACAAAAGGCGCCCAGTCGGCGCCTTTTTGCTTAAATGTTGATCGACCTTGCGCGAAAACCCGCCTCAGCCGCCCCAGGTGCGGATCGGACCGCAATCCATATGCACGAAGTTCGAACCGTAGTAATGGCCGACACCACCCGCCGAACAGGCCTCTGCCGCCTTGGCCATCTGGCTGACCGAACGCGATTTCAACCGCAAGTCAGCCGCCATACCCTTCATGTGCAAAGAGTGCTTGGCTACTCCGCGCGAATGCGAGCGCAACATCGCGTTGGTCGCCGGGCTGCGATAGCCCGACAGCAGCATGTAGGGCTCGCGGACATCCAGCAGGCGGTGTGCGGCTGCGATGATGTCATAGTTGCGGGGGTCCATCCCAACCACTTCGTCCGAGCGCCAATCGCGCATGAAGTGGTTGATTTCTTTGGTCACTTCCGGGATGTATTCGCCTTCGACCCAATAGATCGTGTCGATACTTTCCCCGGTGCGACCCGAATACATCCGGATCCGTCGAATATCGCCTGCGCCCCTCAGAAGGCCGAAAGCATTGGAGTAAGTCGGTGCGGCGATTACAGCAGTTGCCGCAAAAACCCCAAGCAGCCCACGCCGCGAGATCACGTTCGATGTCATATTCGCCATTCTTTGCGCCTGTCCCGTCGCTGGTCTTTGACCGCCTGAAGTCGCGGTTCTGTTCGTCACTTCATCCCCAAGTGCTGGCCACCTTATGGCACAGCTTGCGGTGAAGCCAAAGAGCAGAATGGCCGCCGAATCCAAGTCTGGCAGCAATAGGCAAAAAATTGCTGAAAATGAGGGAACCAAGTGGGGATTTCCGTATCTGCCTTATTCGTGGCGAATATGCGACAATCGCTGGGTTAGTCGCGCCCTCTGCGCAGGCAGATGCGTTAACACGAGTTTACAGTTTCAACGATTTCACCCAAGCTTTTCAAAGTAAACCACTATCAGATGCGACAGGGCTTGGCCCGACCAATGGGAATCATCGTGCACATCAGTTTTTCCGCGCGCGCCTGCGGAGTTATCCGCCGCCTGACCGCCACCACTGCTTTGACCGTCGCCTTGGCGTGGGCCGCGCCCGTCTTGGCGCAAAGCGACGCTTTCACACGCTCTTTGGCGGAAGCCTCGGCCGCAGATGAGGCGGTCGCCGCGTTTTACCGCAGCCATGGCTATCAACCGTTGTGGACCGGCCCGGATGATCAAGCGCGGCGTCATGCGTTGATCATGGCGCTTTCGACGGCTGAAGATCAGGGCCTGCCGGTGAAGCGCTACGATCCGGCTGATCTGATCGCGTTGGCGAAAGCGGCGGTGACGGAAGGTGATCGGGGCCGCTTGGAAATGGCGATGACCACGGCCTATTTGTCTTATGCGCGCGATGTCAGTTCGGGGGCTTTGACGCCGAAAAAGATTGATCCGACCATCCTGCGCGAGATCATCCGGCCTGATCCGGCGGTGTTGCTGGCTGGAATGGCGGCCACGACTGCGCCCGACGCCTACCTTAAGGCTTTGCTGCCCATCGCCGCGGAATATGCCCGGTTGGTGAAGGAAAAACTGCGGCTGGAGCGCGAAGCGCCGTCGTTGATCGGAATTTCGGCGGCAAAACTGTCACCCGGAGACAGCAGCGACGCGGTGGTGGCGCTGCGGGATCGCTTGATCGAGCTCGGCTATATGGGCCGCTCGGCCACAGCGATTTATGATGGCCAGATGCAGCGCGCTGTGCAGCGCTATCAGTTGGATCAGGGCTTGGCCGCCGATGGTGTGGCAGGGCAATCCACCATTGAGGCGCTGAATACGACGCCAGCCGAGCGGTTGCAATCGGTGACCGTGGCACTGGAGCGGATGCGGTGGATGGCGCATACTGATCTTGGGGCGCGGCATATCTGGGTCAATCAGGCGGATTTCACTGCTGAAATCGTCGATGACGGCCGGGTGACGTTTCAAACGCGTGTGGTGGTGGGCAAAGCCGCACCCGAGATGCGCAGCCCGGAATTTTCCGATCAGATGGAATATATGGTGATCAACCCCAGCTGGGGGGTGCCGCGCTCGATCATCGTCAAGGAATACCTGCCGATGTTGCAGCGCAACCCGAATGCGGTCGGGCATTTGCAGGTGATTGATGGCCGGGGGCGGGTGGTGCCGCGTGGGGCGGTGAATTTCGCGGCCTATTCGGCATCGAGCTTCCCGTTTGGCCTGCGTCAGCCGCCGTCGGACGGTAACGCCTTGGGCAAGGTGAAGTTCATGTTCCCGAACCCCTACAACATCTATCTGCATGACACGCCCGCGAAAGCGCTGTTCGCCAATGAGGTGCGGGCGTTCAGCCATGGCTGCATCCGCTTGGGCGACCCGTTTGATTTTGCCTATACTTTGCTTGCCAAGCAGACCAGCGATCCGAAAGGCCTGTTCCAAGAGCATCTCGATGCCAAGAACGAAAGTTCAGTCTCGCTGGAGGTGCCGGTGCCGGTGCATCTGGTCTATTACACCGCTTGGCCGACCAAGACAGGGATGGCTTACCGGCGCGATGTCTATGGCCGCGATGGCAAGCTGTTTGAAGCGCTGACCGAGGCGGGTGTGGCCTTGCCGGAAGTGCAGGGCTGATGTCCCGTTGGGATAGCAGATTGAAACAATGTGATTTCCCTGCGGGGAAATCCGTCTGGCAGTTGTAAGAATTGTGGTTCAAGCTGCCGGTTATCCGCGCTAAACCTTCTGCAAAGCGCCGGAGGATACCATGGCCCATACGATCCGCGACATTGCGCAGGCTTTAGGGGCTGAGGCCGAGGGCGATCTTGACCTGCTGATTGTGCGTGCCTCGGAACCTGCAAGTGCTGGTCCGCAGGATTTGGCTTTGGCGATGGACCCGCGTTATGGCGACGGTTTGGCAAAGGGTCAGGCGCAGGCGGCGATGCTATGGCCGGGCGCGGATTGGCGGAGTTTGGGGCTGAAAGCAGCGATTTTCGCGCCACGCGGACGGCTGGCGATGGCGGGGCTGTCGGTGATGCTCGATCCGGGGCCTGTGATTGCTATCGGCGTGCATCCGATGGCGCTGGTCGATGCCTCGGCGGTGATCGGTGCGGGGGCTGCGGTTGGGCCGTTTGTGGTGATCGGGGCGGATGTTCGGATCGGCGCACGGGCTCGCATCGCCAGCCATGTCTCGATTGCCGAAGGCGCTGTGATTGGCGATGACGCGCTGATCCTAC
Source organism: Cypionkella sp. TWP1-2-1b2 (assembly GCF_049896245.1). Taxonomy (NCBI): domain Bacteria; kingdom Pseudomonadati; phylum Pseudomonadota; class Alphaproteobacteria; order Rhodobacterales; family Paracoccaceae; genus Cypionkella; species Cypionkella sp. TWP1-2-1b2. The sequence goes on from NZ_JAFCTX010000003.1 coordinate 53,739, forward strand.
AAGGCGCACGGATTGGTGCGCGGGTGACGATCGGGCATCGGTTTATCTGCCAGCCGGGGGCGGTGGTGGGGGCGGATGGGTTTTCGTTTGTGACCCCTGAGAAATCCGGGGTTGAAGAAATCCGCGCAAGTCTGGGCAAGCGCGATGAAATTCGCGAGCAGCGCTGGGTGCGGATACACTCGCTGGGCGCGGTGACGTTGGGCGATGATGTGGAGCTTGGTGCGAATGTCGCGATTGATCGTGGCACGATCAGAGATACGGTGATTGGATCGGGGACGAAGCTCGATAATCTGGTCCATGTCGGCCATAACGTACAGGTGGGCCGCGATTGTTTGCTGTGTGGGCAGGTGGGGATTGCGGGCTCGGCCAAGATCGGCGACCGGGTGGTGCTGGGGGGGCAGGTTGGGGTCAGCGACAATATTTTCATCGGCGATGATGTGATCGCGGGCGGGGCTACGAAAATTTTGACCAATGCGCCTGCGGGCCGGGTGCTTTTGGGCTATCCTGCGGTCAAGATGGAAACCCATGTCGAGATACAAAAGGCGCTGCGCCGCTTGCCCCGGCTGGCGTCCCGCGTGGCGGAATTGGAGAAAGCCATATCCCTGTTACCTGATGTTGATTAGACAGGGTAAACGGACAGGTTAGGAAACCCGATGAACATGCAAAGCCAAGTGATCAGCGTGCAGGATCAAGTGATCGCGATTATTGCCGAGCAGGCGGTGTTGGATGTGGCCGATGTGACCCCGGCACAATCGCTCGATAGCCTTGGCATCGACAGTCTGGGGCTGGTTGAGACGATCTTTGCGATTGAGGAAGCCTTCGACATTTCCGTGCCGTTCAACGCCAATGAGCCGTCGAAAAGCGGCTTTGATCTGACCTCGGTGGCCTCGATTGTGGCGGCGGTTGAAGGCCTGATCTCTCAGAAAGCCGCATGAGGCGGGTTGTCATCACCGGAGCAGGCACGGTCAACGCCTTGGCGCGCGATGTGGCGGGCACCTATGCGGCGTTTGCCGAAGGTCGTTGTGGCATTGCCGAGTTGGACATTCGTGACAAGGACCGGCTGAGTATCCAGATCGGCGGGCAGGTGAAGGGTTGGGATGCCGAGGCTTTGTTCAGCCGCCAGCAGATCACGCTTTATGATCGGTTCACCCAGTTTACGCTGGTCGCGGCGGCTCAGGCGATTGCACAGTCGGGGCTGGTTTTTGAGGGTGATCTGGGCGACTGCTCTGGCGTGGTGCTGGGCACCGCAGCGGGGGGTGTCAACACCTGGGATGACAGCTACCGCGCGGTTTATGCCGAGGATAAAAACCGGGTGCATCCGTTTGTGGTGCCAAAGCTGATGAACAGCGCCGGGGCCAGCCATGTGGCGATGCAGTTCGGTCTGCGCGGGCCTAGCTTTTCGGTCTCAACCGCCTGCGCGAGTTCCAATCACGCGATGGGTTTGGCGTTTCAGGCGATCCGCGGTGGTGGCGCCAAGGTGATGGTCACTGGCGGTTCGGAATCCATGCTGTGCTTTGGCGGCATCAAGGCGTGGGAGGGGTTGCGGGTGATGTCGCAAACCGCTTGCCGTCCGTTCAGCCTCAACCGCAGCGGCATGGTGCAGGGCGAGGGTGCCGCGATCTTTGTGTTTGAAGATTACGACCATGCCCGCGCACGCGGGGCTGAGATTCTGGCCGAAGTGATCGGCTTTGCGATGACTTCGGATGCGTCAGACATCGTGATGCCGTCGCAGGAAGGCGCTGCACGGGCGATCCGGCTGGCGTTGCGCGATGCCAAGGTCGCGCCGGATGCGGTGGGCTATATCAACGCGCATGGCACGGGCACGGCAGCGAATGACAAGACCGAATGTGCGGCGATTGCGCAGGTGTTCGGGGCTGCGGCGGACAAAGTGATGCTATCCTCGACCAAATCCATGCACGGCCATCTGATTGGCGGCACCGGGGCGGTGGAGTTGCTCGCCTGCCTGATGGCGTTGCAGCAGGGCGTCATTGCGCCGACGATTGGCTATGAGGTGGCGGACCCTGAGTGTGCGTTGGATGTGGTGCCCAATCAGGCGCGCGAGGTGCCTGTCGATGTGGTGATGTCGAATGCGTTTGCCTTTGGCGGGCTGAATGCGGTGCTGGTGTTGCGCAAAGCGGCATAACACCGGGCTTTTTTGCAGACACGCTGGACAGTGAAAGTTCTTCCCCGCTGGGAATGACTTGTGTGATTTGTGAATTTGCGCGCGCTTTTGCACAAGATGTTGTGGTCAGGCACTTCGCGTGCAAGGATCAGGCGGCTATATTGCATGAAAAAGCCCGCCCAAACCGGGGCGGGCTTCTTGCAACATGCGTCAGATTTTACTTCTTCGGCATCGTGGCCGCGACGGCCTCATAGCCCGCGGTGAAGCCCTTCAGCTCGACCGCCAGTTCAACCTTTTGATCCGGTGCCGCAGCAGGCACGATGGTGATCGTGGCCTTGGTGCCCTTTTTGAACTGGGCAACTTCATCCGCCGTGAAGCCAACGCGGGCGACGCAGCCCAGTTGGGCGCAGAAGGTGAACGGGTAGATCTTGGCTTTGCTGCCATCCACCGACACTGCCAGATTGGCGGTCAGCAGGGTTTCCAGCGGTGCGATGATCGTGGCACCCGCAGCAGCCTTGCCGCCAGCGGGCAGCGCAAACATGCTGATTTCAGCAACATTGGTGCCGTCTTTGTCTTTCAGCAACTGATACAGCTCGCAGGGGTCCGAGCCGTCTTTCATCTTGGTGCAGCGCTGTGCCCAGGCATCGAAGGTTGCGAGTTGGTAAATCTGACCCTCAGTCGCGGCTTCTTGCGTCAGCGGCGCGGGCGGCGTGTTGGTGTCAACACCCATATTCAGATCTTCGGCTGCCGGCGCGGTGGTGTCCACCGTCGCAGCCGGGGCAGGCTCCGCCGGAGCGGCCTCTTGTGCGAGGGCTGGAAGTGTCGCGGCCGCAAAGGCCAAGCCGAGAGAAAACGCGAGGGAACGGTGCAGAGTCGTCATCGACATCACTGTCTCTTTCTTGATTGTTTGGCTGCGCAATACCATGGCAAAGCCGGGAAGTCAGTGAAAAAAAACATCACATCTTCGCGCATGTTGGCGTAAAACGGCTGTCGCAATCACGACTGAAACAATCCTGCTAACCGGGCATACCAAAAAGGAAAAAAGGCCGGACAGCCGACCCTTTTTCAACTTTTTTATGCTCCCTGTCGGACTGGCCGACTTATGACGCAAAAGCTACGGCGCTTTCAAATCCGCGTCAACTGGAATTGTAACCGATTGTGACAGACCCGCGATGTAAAAAAAAAGGCCGCGCTGTTTGATCAGCGCGGCAGTCTGACAGGGAGGAAGTCATCACGACAAACACCGAAGCATGTGCGCGGTAAGATCAAGACTGGCAGAGTTAGGTTAACAATGTATTTTGACCGGGAACGGTTGCCGATCGGCAACTTGTAATCGTGCAAAAGGTGGCAGCATGGGCGAGACGATTTTTGTAGGTGGCGGCGGTGAGGCTTATGGCATGCCACAGAACCTGCTGTTGAGATACGGCAACCGCCATGGGTTGATTGCCGGGGCCACTGGCACGGGCAAAACCGTCACCTTGCAAGTGCTGGCCGAGGGGTTTTCGGCAGAGGGTGTTCCGGTGTTCATGGCCGACGTGAAGGGCGATCTGTCGGGCTTGGGTGCCGCAGGCTCGACCAGTCAAAAGCTGCACGACAGCTTTATGAAGCGCGCTGCCACCATCGGGTTTGATCTGCAATACCGCACCTTTCCGGTAACATTCTGGGATATGTTCGGCGAAAAGGGCCATCCGATCCGCGCTACCGTGGCCGAGATGGGACCGCTGCTGCTGTCGCGCCTGCTGGAATTGACCGAACCGCAAGAGGGCGTGTTGAACGTCGCCTTCCGGCTGGCGGATGAAGAAAAACTGCCGCTGCTCGATCTGAAAGACTTGCAAGCCCTGCTGGCGTTTGTCGCTGAACATGCGACCGAAATTTCGGGGCGGTTTGGTCTGGTCTCGCCGACCTCGGTGGGGGCGATTCAGCGGCGTTTGTTGGTGCTGGAGAATCAAGGGGCCGCCGAGATGTTTGGCGAACCAGCGCTTGATCTGGCCGACCTGATGCGATGTGACGCCAATGGCGCGGGGATGATCAACATTCTGGCGGCGGAAAAGCTGATGAATTCGCCCCGGCTGTACGCGACCTTCCTGCTGTGGCTGCTGTCGGAACTGTTCGAAAACCTTCCCGAAGTCGGCGACCCGGATAAGCCGAAACTGGTGTTTTTCTTCGACGAGGCGCATCTGTTGTTCACCGACGCGCCGAAGGCTCTGGTTGCCAAGGTCGAGCAAGTGGCGCGGCTGATCCGCTCGAAAGGTGTGGGCGTCTATTTCATCACCCAGAACCCCGCCGACGTGCCCGAGATGATTCTGGGTCAGTTGGGCAACCGCGTGCAGCATGCGTTGCGGGCTTTCACCGCCAAGGATCAGAAAGACCTGAAACTGGCGTCTGAAACCTATCGCCCCAATCCGCGCTTCGCCATTGAAGACGCGATCCGCGATGTCGGCACGGGTGAGGCTGTGACCTCGTTTCTGGAGTCTAAGGGTATTCCGGGTGTGGCAGAACGCACATTGGTGCGCCCGCCGTCGTCGCAACTTGGGCCGATTGATCCGGCCTTGCGCGCGCAACTGATTGCGGCCTCACCGATGGGGGCTAAATATAACGCTGTGGTTGATCGTGACAGTGCTTATGAGCGACTGCGGGCACGGGCTGAACATGCAGCCCAAGAGGCCAATGCGGCAGAGCCGCCGAGCCAACAGCAGGCAGATCAAGCAGATTCCGAATTCCGCAATGCCCGCCGCTATGATGGCGGCAGCGCCGGGCGGACCACACCTGCCGCCCCCAAGAAGGCAAACTCCAGCCGATCCGATTCGATCGGCGAGACTTTTGCGAAAAGCTTTGCTAGAAGTTTGGGCTCTAAAACTGGGCAAGCGGTGATCCGTGGCGTGCTGGGGTCGCTTTTCCGCAGCCGCTGACACAATCGCGTCGCGGCTTCGCCTTATTCGTCCGGCAGGTTGTATCGGTCTGCTTTGAATGGGGAGGCCGCGATGGCTTTGACGGCTGCTGAGCAATATTTGCTGGAACTGATCAACCGGGCGCGACTTGATCCGGCAGCTGAGGCTGCGCGCTATGGCATTGATCTGAACGCGGGCATTGGCGCAGGAACCATCTCTACCGCCTCTAAGCAGGTGCTTGCCCCCAACGCCTTGCTGGAAAATGCAGCGATTGGCCATTCGCAATGGATGCTGGCGGCGGATGTGTTCTCGCATACCGGCAGAGGTGGCTCGCAACCTTGGGATCGCGCGGCGCAGGCGGGTTATGGCTGGTCGGGTATCGGCGAGAACATCTCGTGGCGCGGTTCTACCGGAACGGTGGATCTGAACGCCGCAATCGCAGCGCACCATCAGGGGTTGTTCCTCAGCACGACGGGCCACCGCCAGAACATGCTGAATGGCAGCTACCAAGAGATTGGCATCGCGCAAGAATACGGTAGTTTCGCCCAAAGCGGGACGAGTTACAACGCTTCGATGCTGACCGAATTGTTTGGCAGGCCCGCGCCGACCTCGGTGGTTGTCACCGGCGTGTTCTACAATGATACTGACAGAAACGGCTTCTATTCCATTGGCGAGGGCGCGGCTGGCGCCAGACTTACCATCGAAGGCAATTCTACTGTCAGTGCGGCTGCAGGCGGCTATGCGCTGGCGGTTCAACAGGGTGCTGGCTTTATGGTCTCGGGCCAAGTTGGCACGCTAAGCTATCAATTCGCGATGGCACAGGCCACTGGCAACGTCAAAGTCGATATCGTGAACCAGAACCTGCTGCTCACCTCGAACACTGTCGCGCTGAAGCTGGGGTTGAGCAACGTGACCCTGCTGGGCAACTCTGATGTGAACGCGACCGGCAACGAAGCCAGCAATACCATAAGTGGTAATAGCGGCGCGAATTGGCTGAATGGTGCGCAGGGCAATGATACGATGTTTGGCAATGCCGGCAACGATACGATCTGGGGCGGTGTCGGCGACGACCGGATTGCAGGTGGCAGCGGAAACGATAGGCTGGGCGGCAATGCGGGCGTCGATGTGTTTGTGTTTAACAATGAGTTTGGTCGCGACGTGGTGGCAGATTTTTCTGTTGCCGCGAGAGAGAAGCTTGTCTTGGATGATCTAATCTGGGGCAGCACTGCGTTAAGCGCGCAGCAGGTCGTTTCGCAGTTTGCGCATGTGGTGGCGGGTACGGTGGTGTTTGAATTCAGCGCGAATGAAGTCATCACGCTTTCGGGTGTCACCTCGACGGTCGGCCTCGCTGATGCGTTGATGATCGTCTGACGCGGTTTGCAGATTTCCTCAGCAAGCTGATCTCGCTGCGCGAAGCTTTTGGCGTGCGCTGCGGAACCACACAAACAAAAAATCGCTTCACCTCAGCTTTGTCATCGGCCGCAGTTTCAGCTTGGCAATACGGTTTTCGTGGCGCTGTGCCACTTCGATGCGGAAACCGTGGAAGTGGAATACCTGGCCCTCAGACGGGATCATCTGGGCTTCGTGGATCACCAGCCCAGCGAGGGTATTGGCCTCGGCATCGGGGAGTTGCCAGTCGGTCGCGCGGTTCAGATCGCGGATCGTCATGGCACCGTCGATCAGATAATCGCCATTGCCATCGCGCTTTAGCCCGGTATCGCGCGCAACAACATCGAATTCATCGGTGATATCGCCGACGATTTCTTCAAGGATATCTTCCAGCGTGATCAACCCCTGCAACGCGCCGTATTCGTCAACCACCAAAGCGAAATGCGTGCGTCGTTTGAGAAACTCGCGCATTTGTTCGTCTAAGTTGGTGGTGTTGGGGATGAAATAGGGCTTCTTGGCGACCTTCAAAATATCAAGGCTTTCAAGCCCTTCGGGGGCATCGCCGCGCAGCAGGCGGTCAAGTTCGCGCAAGAGGTCCTTGGTGTGAACAAGGCCAAGGATGTTTTCGGTGTCATCGCGGTAGACTGGCAGGCGCGAATGCGGAGAGGCAAGCATTTGGCTGATAATCTCGCCGGGCGGATCATCGGCATTGATCATCTCGATCTGCCGGCGGTGGCGCATGATTTCTTCGACTGACCGATCCGACAGGTCTAACGCCCCCAGCAGACGGTCGCGGTCTTCCTTTTGCATCGCACCGCCGGAATGACCCAACGCAATCGCACCTGCGATGTCATCGCGCAGGGCATCATGCTGTTCGGCCAGATCGAAGGTCAGCCCAAAGCCGCGCAGGGCGGCTTGCTTCAGCATTTGCATCAGGGCGGCGAGCGGGGCAAATACCCATGCAGCGATCAGACCGAACATGCCGAGACGGGCAAGCGTGGACTCGGCTGTTGCAGTGCCGATGGCGGAGGGGATGATGCGGCCCAACAAGGCCAGCGCAATACCTGCGGCGAAGGTCAGCCAAGCGAAATCGAAGCCTGCCCAGTCGCGGGCTTGCCACAGCAGGCCGGAAAGTGCTGCAAGTGCGGTCAGGCTATGGGCAAGCCGCAGCGCCATCAGGCCCATCTCGCCACGCCCGATCAGCTTGGCCGCGGCTGCGGAATGGCCCGAGGCGCGGCCATGCGGCAGGTTCTGCACAGCGGCAATCACAGCTGTGAGCAGGGCTGCGATGCAAAGCATGGCAAGGATCAGCGCGTATATCCAGAGGTGTTGCATCATGTCTTGGTCTTGTCCGAAGTCGCCAATGGGTGATGCGTCAGCACCAGACGGCGCAGGTCTTCATCCAGGACATGGGTGTAAATTTCGGTGGTCGCGACATCGGCATGACCGAGCAGGGCTTGGATCACCATCAGATCGGCACCGCCCGCCAAAAGATGCGTCGCAAAGGCGTGGCGCAGGGTGTGCGGCGTCACGGTGCTGGGATCAACGCCGCCCTGCACGGCGATATCCTTGATCAGCAGATAGAAATGCTGCCGGGTCAGGTGACCATCGACGCCGGAGCCGGGAAACAGGTATTTTGAGGCAGGCTTGCCCAGCTTGCGCCCGGCATCTTCCTGCGCATCACGCTCGGCCAGCCAGTGCTGCACCGCCACGCGGGCGGGGGGCGACAGCGGCACCATGCGTTCCTTGTCGCCCTTGCCCTTCACCAGAATCATCTTTGGATTGCCGCGCACCGCCGCGACAGGCAGGCCGACCAGTTCTGACACGCGCATGCCCGTTGCATAAAGCAGTTCCACCAAAGCACAGTTGCGCAAGCGTTCCGGTTCAGACCGACCCTTGCGGCGGGCGGCATCCAGCAGACGCTCCACCTCGGGCAACGACAGCGTTCCCGGCAGGCGCTGGCTGGCACCGGGGCCTTTGATGCGCAGGGCAGGGTTGTCGTCGCGCCAGCCTTCCTCATGTGCAAAGCGGTAAAGCTGGCGGATTGCGGATAACCTGCGCGCGCGGGTGGCTTTCGACAGACCTTGGGCGTCACAAAACACCAGATAAGCCTCAACCTGATCGCGCCCCGCTGCGGCAAAGCTGCTGGCATGGCGGATAAGCCAATCGGCGAAATCCTTCAGATCACGACCATATGCCAACTGGGTGTTTTTCGCAGCGCCAAGATCGGCGGCTTGGGCGGCAAGAAAGCTGGAAATCCAACTGTCAGGATGGGTGGGGGCGGTGCTGGCAGGAGCGGGCATTTATCCGCGCCGTTCCAACAGCATCAACTGCAAGGCGGTGCGCCGCGCGATATCTTCCAGCCCAAGTTTTCTTAGCACCGACAGGCCCTCGGTGACCTTGACCAACTCACCGCGCAGACCGGATTCGATGCGGATCATGGCTTGCAACATGGCCTCGCCAACGCGTTTTTGCGCGATCAACTCGGCAATATCTGCGGGCAGTTGCGGATCGGAGAATGCGGGGGCAATGGCGCGGGCCATGCTGTCAGGGGCGATCAGGCCCTTGACCGATCCTGCCGCGAGCCCTGCCAGAAATACGCTGCGCGCGTCGGCCCCGGAATCGGGAGATTTGGCGAGGCGTTCATATTCCGGCGACAGAAGGCCCAATTCATAGCTGGTCCGCGCGGCATCGCCCGTCAAATGCAGCGTTGCCAGTGGCCCCGCGAACAAAGTGGCGAAGGGCACTTCCACCTCGACATCGCGCATCCGGGCATAGGCCAGCGGCAGGCGTTGCTCGACCGCTGCGGCGTCGCGTTTGGTCAACGCCGCATCAAAGCGCTGGAACGCATCGGCACGGTCCCAGACCCCACCCGAGGCCGCAGGCGCGCGGTCGGTATAGAGGCCCAGCAGGACGTTCGGCGTGATCGCACCTGCCCGCGACAGCCGCTCGGCGGCCTCGATCTGCGATTTCCATCCGGCATGGTCGGACAGATCCGCATGGGCAAAGGCCGGGGGCAGGGTGGCGGTGGGCAGAGGTTCGCCCAACGCATCATAGATGCGCCAGACCAGCGGCGTGATCGGCTTGGGGGCGGGCGGCATCGGCTCGCCGTCAAACTGTTCAGGATCAAGAAAGCGCGACAGCAGGGCGTCATCCTCGGCGCTGATATTGCCCAAAGCTTGTGCGGTGCGCAGGGTCAAAGCGGCGGCGTTCCAGTCGCCAGCACGGGCGAGGCAGAACACGCGGGTGGTCAGCGTTGGGGCCAGTCCGGGGGCGGATTTCAACACCTCACAGGCATTGTCTTCTTCACCGGTCAGCAGGGCCACGTCAAAACTGCGGCGAAACAATTCGGGCGAACTGGTTGCCCCCGCCGCCGTGATCAGCGCCTGCGCCTGATCCAAAGCCCCCATCGTCAACAGCTTGTCGATCCGCGCGATCAGCAAATCGCCCGAACCTGCCGAATCCGCAGGCGCCTCTGCCTCGGCCAGCAAAAGCGTCATCAGCAAGGATTGCAGCGCTGGCACATCACCCTGGCCAGCCTCAGTTATATCAGCGGCAATTTCGGCGCTGTGGCCGATGCCCCACAGATCATGTGGAAATCCGGTCACTTGCGGCGGCAGCAAGCCGACCGCGTCGAGCGAAGTGCCGCCCAACACCGTAGTCGCCACCTGGTCGGGCAACGCATCGGTGGTGACTTTCGGCTCATTCGCGACGGGGGGCAGATTGGCCTGCGTGCCATTTTTCACCGCAGCGCTGGCAGGTTCAGCCGGGGCCTGTGGGGCGACACTGCCTTTCGGCATTGGGGTTTTGACCGATTGCGACAGCCAGTCGATGGCGGATAACGGCTTTTTCTCGGCACCAGCGGCTGTTGGCAGCGCAAGTGCCAAAGCCACGCAGAGGCCGAGGTGGTTAATCAACATTCAGGGTCACCGGCAGCTTTATCTCTGATGCGGTCGGAGAAAGATCCGCGAGATAAGCGTAACCCGTAAGCCCAATGAAGCCAAGCACCGCCAAAACCACCAAAACCTTGATCAGACGCCCCATGCCCGCTTCGCCTTTACTGCTGCGCCGGGTTTACCCCGCGCGATTGTTGTTGTTCTACGCTGCAATGCAGCACAATGCATATTGTATATGGCATTTGCGCCGAGTTCACGCCATTCAGGGAACAAAGATTTGACTTGGGCGGCGATGCGCCATTTGCGCGCCGGAAATCAAGCCAGACAGGGATAAAACAGTGCCGCTGAAGAAAACCGTGGTGATGGTCGGGATGATGGGGGCGGGCAAAACCGCCGTCGGCACCGCATTGGCGCGCCTGCTGGGCGTGCCCTTCGTTGATTCGGACGAGGAGATTGTACGCGCCGCGGATCGCTCGATTGCCGAGATATTCGCGCGTGACGGCGAGGCGTTTTTCCGTGCCCGCGAAACTGAAGTGATCGCGCGCCTGTTGCGCGGCGCGCCCTGCATCCTGTCGACGGGCGGGGGGGCTTATCTGACAGAGGCAAACCGCGCGCTGATCCATGAGGCGGGTGTTTCGGTCTGGTTGCGCGCCGATCTGGAACTGCTCTGGCAGCGTGTGCGCCACAAAACCACGCGGCCGTTGCTGCGCACCTCAAATCCGCGCGAAACCCTGCGCGGGCTTTACGACGCCCGGCTTCCCTTCTACCAGATGGCCGATCTGGTGGTCGATTCCTCTGCGGAGCTGTCGGTCGAGGATATGGCGCAGCGGGTGGTCGAAGCGTTGAGTACCCGCGCGGACGTGCTGGAAAGGACCTGAGATGAGCCTGAATGTGGTCAATGTCGATCTTGGACCCCGCAGTTACGATGTGCGTATCGGTCAGGGCCTGATCGCGCAGGCAGGCCGTCAGATCGCGCCCTTGCTGCATCGCCGCAAGGTCGCAGTGATCACCGATGACACCGTTGCGGCCCGCCATCTGATGGATTTGGCGAAGGCGTTTGAAACCGAAGGCATCGCGATGACCGCGCTGACCATCCCGCCGGGCGAGGGTTCGAAGGGCTGGGAGCAATTCGCCCGCTGCGTCGAATGGCTGCTGGAACAGAAGATTGAACGCCGCGATGTGGTGGTAGCGTTTGGCGGCGGCGTGGTGGGTGATCTGGTTGGCTTTGCTTCGGCTGTGCTGCGGCGCGGGGTGCGGTTCGTGCAGATGCCGACCACGCTTCTGGCGCAGGTTGACAGCTCGGTCGGCGGCAAGACCGGGATCAACACGCCGCAGGGCAAGAATTTGGTCGGGGCGTTCCACCAGCCCAGCCTTGTGCTGGCAGATATTGATGTGTTGGGCACTTTAGCCCCGCGCGATTTTCTGGCGGGCTATGGCGAGGTGGTGAAATACGGTCTGCTCGGCGACGCGCGGTTTTATGATTGGCTGGAAACCAACGCCCCGGCGATGGCGCAGGGCGATGTCGGCTTGCGGCAATATGCGGTGACACGCTCGGTTGAGATGAAGGCGGGCATTGTCAGCCGTGATGAGACCGAAGAAGGCGAGCGTGCCTTGCTCAATCTTGGCCACACCTTCTGCCATGCGCTTGAAAAAGCGACCGGATTTTCAGATCGGCTGTTGCATGGCGAGGGCGTTGCTATCGGTTGTGCGCTGGCGTTTGAACTGAGCCAACGTCTTGGCCTGTGCGCGCAGGAAGCCCCGAGTCGGGTGCGCGCGCATCTGAAAGCCATGGGGATGAAAACCGATCTATCCGACATCCAAGGCGATCTGCCGGGGGCCGAGGCGCTGCTGGCGCTGATGGGACAGGACAAAAAGGTGATCGACGGCAAACTGCGCTTCATCCTTGCGCGGGGCATTGGCGAGGCGTTTGTGGCCGAAGATGTGCCGCATGACGTGGTGCGGGGCGTGCTGTCAGATGCGCTGGCGGCGCGGCACTAAGGCGCAAATGACGCTAAATTAATCCGCGTTCGCCCAGTTTTTCCGCGCTAACGGACGGATTTCTTGGCTACCGGAACGCAATAGCTGAATAATTCGCTTGCACAATTCCGGGTCGGCGCATTTGATGGCTGAAATCATAACGGCAGGAAACACATGCCGATTCAGGGAACTATGGCTGAAAAGCCCATCGCAATCCGTGTGGCTGGTCTGCACAAATCATTTGGCACCCATGAGGTGTTGAAAGGCGTATCGCTGACCGCCTGCGAAGGCGACGTGGTGGCGATCATCGGCGGCTCGGGTTCGGGCAAATCGACGATGCTGCGCTGTATCAACTTTCTGGAAACCCCCTCGGGCGGCAGCATCGAGATCGGCGGCGAAGCGGTTGCGATGCGCGCAGATGGCACAGCCTCGGACCGCCACCAGTTAGAGCGGTTGCGGCAAAGCCTTGGCATGGTGTTTCAGAACTTTAACCTCTGGACCCACAAAACCGTGCTGGAAAACCTGATCGAAGTGCCGGTGCATGTGCTGAAACTGCCGCGAGCCGAGGCCGAGGCGCGGGCGCGCAAACTGCTGGCACGGGTTGGCTTGGCGGAAAAAGAAGGCGCCTATCCGGCCTATATGTCGGGCGGTCAGCAACAACGCGCCGCGATTGCGCGGGCGCTGTGCATGGAGCCGCGTGCGATGCTGTTTGACGAGCCAACCTCTGCGCTCGACCCCGAACTGGTCGGCGAGGTGTTGCAAGTGATCAAGGGGCTGGCCGACGAGGGCCGCACCATGGTGCTTGTCACGCATGAGATGAAATTCGCGCGCGAGGTCGCAAGCCATGTGATCTACCTGCACAACGGTGTGATCGAAGAACAGGGCCCACCCGCCGAAGTGTTTGGTGCGCCGAAATCTGAAAGACTGAAACAATTCCTGAAAACCGTGGGTTAACCCGGCTAGTTAAACCAACTTGTGAGGATTAATATGAAGAAACTCGCCCTTGTTGCCGCAGCATCGCTGCTGTTTGGCACGGCTGCGCTGGCCGCGCCGCTGAAAATCGGCGTCGCAGCCGAGCCTTATCCGCCGTTCACTTCGCCCGATGCCAGCGGCAACTGGGTCGGCTGGGAAATTGATTTTCTGGGTGCCGTCTGTAAAAAAGCAGCACTTGAGTGTGTGATCACACCGACGGCTTGGGATGGCATTATCCCGGCACTGACCGCTGGGCAGATTGACGTGATCATGTCCTCGATGTCGATCAATGAAGAACGCGAAAAGAGCATTGATTTCACGGATAAATATTACAACACTCCGACCGCTGTGATGGCGGCCAAAGGCTCGGGTATCCTGCCCACGGCTGAGGGTCTGAACGGAAAAATCATCGGCGTGCAGGTCTCGACGATCCAAGAGGCTTACGTTCAGGCGCATTTCCCGGATTCAGAATTGAAAAGCTACCAGACCTCGGACGAATCCTATCAGGATTTGGCGGCGGGCCGGATTGATGCGGTTGTCGCCGATTCCATCGTGGTCGCTGATTTCCTGAAAACCGAGCCGGGTGCCTGTTGTGATAACGTCGGCAACGTGGCCGATGATCCGGTCATTCTGGGGCGCGGCGTCGGCTTTGGTCTGCGCAAGGGCGATCCGCTGAAAGAGACGTTGAACAAGGCGATAGCGGATGTGCGTGCTGACGGCGAATACGACGCGATCAGCAAGAAATACTTCAGCATCGACATCTACGGCCCCGCAAACTGATGACCTGCCCCCCGCCCGCAGAGCTTTCGAGCCTTACCCTGCTTGGCTTTGGCGAATGCGGTTGGGGGGCAACCCTGCTTTGGGGTTTTGGCAATTCGTTGATGATAGCACTTGGCGCCTATGCGATTGGCTTTTGCATCGGAGTGTCTGGGGCGTTTGGCAAACTTTACGGCGGGCCGGTGGCGAAAGACCTGCTCGCCGTTTACACGACGATTGTGCGGGCGGTGCCGGAACTGGTGCTGATCCTGATCCTGTATTACGCCGTGCCTGCGCTATTGAACCAAGTGATGCTGGGTTTGGGCTATGAACGCATCAATCTGCCGCAATTCATCACTGGCGTGGTGGTGCTGGCGGTGGTGCAGGGCGCCTATCAGATCGAGGTTTTGCGCGGCTCTATCCTTGCGGTGCCACAGGGTCAGATTGAGGCCGCGCGGGCGATGGGGATGTCGCCAGTGATGCTGGCCCGGCGGATTACCTTGCCGCTGATGACATCGAATGCGATCCCCGGTTTGGGAAATTTATGGCTGAATGCCACCAAGGACACGGCTTTGCTGGCGGTGATCGGTTTTACCGAACTGACCAAGGCGACGTTCCAGGCTTCGGCCACCACAAAGGCGTTTTTCACGTTTTATGGCGCGGCAATGGCGCTTTACATGGCGATTTCGTTGATTTCGATCCTGCTGTTCGGGCGGCTTGAGAAAATCTCGCGCCGTGGCCAACGCGACGCGAGGGGCTGATGCGCGATTTTCTCAACCTGCGCCGGGTGATTATGATCGCGGTTGCGGCGGCGCTGGTGACGTGGTGCGCCTATTCCTTGCGATGGGATTGGCTGGCGAACCCGAAATATCAGTCGATGATGCTGCGGGGGTTGTGGCAGACGATCTGGATGCTTGTGGTGACGATGGTGATCGGTTTCGCACTGGCGATCCCGATTGGGTTCGTGCAGGCGGCGGGGCCGCGTTGGCTGGCGTGGCCAGCGCGGGTGTTCTGTTCAGTGATCCGTGGCACGCCGTTGTTGATGCAGATATGGCTGCTGTATTATGGAATCGGGTCGTTGTTTCCGTCGATACCGTGGATCAGGGATTCTGCGTTCTGGCCGATCTTGCGGCAGGCCTGGCCCTATGCGGTGGTGGCATTGTCACTTTCAGTGGCGGGCTATGAGGGCGAGGTGTTGCGGGGTGCGTTCAAATCTGTGCCGCATGGCCAGTTGGAAGCGGCGCGGGCGATGGGGATGCCGCGGTTTACGATCTTCCGGCGGATTTGGTTGCCGCAGGCGATCCAGCGGGTGTTGCCGACGATTGGCGGCGAGACGGTGTTGCAGTTGAAATCGACTCCGTTGATATCGACCATCACGATCATGGATATTTATGATGTGGCGGGACGGGTCAGGCGCGACACGCTGGTGGTCTATGAGCCGCTGTTGTTGCTGGCGGTGACTTATATGGCGATCACGGCGCTGATTGTTTTGCTGTTCAAATGGTTTGAAAGCCGGTTTCCCAGCAAGGTGGCGTGAGCGGGTTTTGGGTTTTCCCCGCTGGGAATGAATTGTGTTAGCTGGTGGATTTGCCACAATATGTTGTGGTGCATGGGGCAGATGTTGAAGCCTCCGGCGGGAGTATTTAAGCCAGTCTGAAAGCAAATTTTAGGTAAATTTTAGAGGATTATGGCAGGGAGCGGATGAATTTCGGTTTTTTTGAAATTCTTTTTGTGCCGGGTTAGGTGCCGCCAAGCCTGAGCCGCGCGAACAGAACGCAGCCGTCCAACCCGTTTTTCACTGCCAATTCATCGCCCCGGCGCAGCCAATCCAGCCAGAGGCCGTCTAGCGTGGCCATGATCAGATCGGCGACGGCGGGGATACGCTCAAAGGCGTAGCCAGCGGCCATGCGGTCGAGCAGGCGTTCCAGCGCGTCGCGGTGGCTGTCGTAAAGCGCGCGCTCGATGGAGGCGATCTGGACTTGCGTCAGGGCGGCGGACCACAGGTCAATTTTCAGGCGCAGATGGGCGGGGGTCATCAGGTCAGTGGTGAAGCCTGCGCGCAAAAAGCGGTCGAGACGCTCGGATGGGGTGCCGCCGGGTTGGATCAGCGCACGGCGGCCTGCCTCTTGCACCTGATCGGCGGCAAGGCGGAAGGCGGCGCAGAGCACTTCGGCCATGTCTTTGTAGTGATAGGTCAGATGGCCGAGCGACAAGCCGGCCTCGGCCGCTACCTTGCGCGCGGTCAGGCCGGCATGACCGTGGGTTTGCAAGGCGCGTAGGGCGGCCTCGGCGATATGCTTGCGGCGGGTTTCGGCGGTGAGGCGGGTTTGCGGCTTGGGAAGCGTGTCGGACATGTGTTCTTTCCACGGGTCGGCAAAGTACGGGCAGGATTAGGCTTGGGCGCGCATCCCCCTTCACTTTCTGCCCGTATTCCCGCAGAAGGGCAACGCTTACAGGGGTCCAGCATGACAAAATTCGGCTTTGATTTACAGGCAACTGATGGTGCTGCGCGCACAGGCGTGATCCGCACGCCACGCGGTGATATTCGCACGCCTGCTTTCATGCCGGTGGGCACCGCCGCCACGGTGAAGGCGATGCTGCCCGAATCTGTGCGCGCCACCGGGGCCGATATTCTGCTGGGCAACACCTATCATCTTATGTTGCGGCCCACGGCGGAGCGGATCGCCGCTTTGGGTGGTTTGCACAAGTTTATGAACTGGCAGCGGCCGATCCTGACGGATTCGGGCGGGTTTCAGGTGATGAGCCTAGCCGCTTTGCGGAAGTTGACCGAGGAAGGCGTGCGGTTTTCCAGCCATATTGATGGATCGAAACACATGCTGTCGCCCGAGCGGAGTATGGAGATTCAAAAACTTTTGGGCTCGGACATCGTGATGTGTTTCGATGAATGTCCGGCGCTGCCTGCGACAAATGCTGAGGTGGCAAAGTCGATGGCGCTGTCGATGCGGTGGGCGCAGCGGAGCCGTGATGCCTTTGGCGACCGGCCCGGACATGCGTTGTTTGGCATCATGCAGGGCGGGGTGACGAAGGCTTTGCGCGAAGAAAGTGCCCGCGCGCTGACGGCGATTGGTTTTGATGGCTATGCGGTGGGCGGTTTGGCGGTGGGCGAAGGCCAAGAGGCGATGTTCGGCGTGTTGGACTATGCGCCGGGGATGCTGCCCGCCGACAAGCCGCGCTATCTGATGGGGGTCGGCAAGCCCGATGACATTGTGGGCGCGGTCGAGCGCGGCATTGATATGATGGATTGCGTGTTGCCGAGCCGCTCGGGGCGGACCGGGCAGGCTTGGACGCAGCGCGGTCAGGTCAATATCAAGAACGCGCGGCATATGGATGATCCGCGGCCGCTGGATGAGACTTGTGCTTGCCCGTGCTGTGCGCATTATTCCCGCGCCTATCTGCATCATGTGTTCAAATCGGGCGAGATCATCGCGAGCATGCTGCTGACTTGGCACAATCTGCATTATTATCAGCTGTTGATGCAGGGCTTGCGCGATGCGATTGCCGGGCAAAGGTTGGCAGGCTTTGTCGCGCAGTTTCATGCCCAGCGGGCGCAGGGCGATATTGAGCCGATCTGAAGGGGGCATGATGCGGGGTTTGTGGATCGCGGTTTGGGCGGGCTTGGCGGGGATGGCTGCGGCTGATCCCTATTGCAAGCCGAGTGCGACAGAGTTGGCAGCTTTGCCGGGGCTGCTGGCGGGTGATTGGCAGGGCGAGATCGTGCAGGGTGTGGCGGTGCAGGGCGGCCGACCGAGCCTTTTGCCGAGCGGTGGTGTGCCGTTGCCTGCGACTTTGACGGTGGCGGGGCAGTCGATCCGCTTTGCCGATGCCGCCACGCCCGCGCCTGTGTTTTTGACTACGGCTTCGGGTGCTGTGGACTTCGCATTGCCGGGGGAATCGCCGCTGGGGGTCGAGGAATTGCTTGGCCCGTTGTTGCAGGAAGCTGGCTGTGCCGCAGGCGATCTGCCGCAGTTTGAGGGCGCTGCCGCGATGGCTGCGGGCATGGCGGTGCGGTTTCGCGCTTATCTGCTGGCGGCGGATCAAATGCTGATGGTGATGCAGGTCGGGCAGTTTGGCCCGATGGCCAAGCCCAGCGGCACAGGCGTGCGGGTGGTGCTGCGTTATGGCAGGCAGGCTGAGTAGAAAGACTGCGATGCGGTTAAAATCGCAGCGCTAATCTTAGCCAATCTGCTCTTGCCCCTGCCAGATCACGGGCGCATGATCAGACAAGATGTGGTGGTTGACAGGCAGGCTTGGCGCACCCAAATACCTAAGACGGAAATAAAGACGACACCAAAACTCCGAAGGGGAAAGCCCATCGTGCTGCCGATCACCGGGGCCACGGCTTTCCTGCCAGATAAGGAACACGATATGACTGATACTCTTGCCACGAGCTACCCGGTTCTGCCGCTGCGTGACATCGTGGTTTTCCCGCATATGATCGTGCCGCTGTTTGTGGGGCGCGAAAAATCGGTGCGGGCGCTGGAAGAAGTGATGGCGGATGACAAGCAGATTTTGCTGTCGTCGCAGATTGACCCTTCCGTTGATGACCCGGCGACCGATGGCATTTACCAGATTGGCGTGTTGGCCAATGTGCTGCAACTTTTGAAGCTGCCCGATGGCACCGTGAAGGTGCTGGTTGAGGGTAAGGCGCGGGTGAAGATCACCGAATTTGTCGAAAACCCCAGCTTCTTTGAAGCTAAGGCTGTGCGTTTGGCGGAACTGCCGGGCGATAAGGAAGCTGCCGAAGCGATGGTTCGGATGGTGGCTGAGGAGTTTGAGCGCTACGCCAAGATCAAGAAGAATATCCCGGAGGAGGCTTTGTCGGCCGTATCGGAAACCCGTGAACCTGCGCGGTTGGCGGATTTGGTTGCTGGGCATCTGGGCGTTGATGTTGGTCTGAAACAGGATTTGCTGGAGACGCTCGATGTGGCCGAGCGGCTGGAGAAGGTCTACGGCCAGATGCAGGGCGAAATGTCGGTCTTGCAGGTTGAGAAAAAGATCAAGACCCGTGTGAAGTCTCAGATGGAGCGCACCCAGCGCGAATATTATCTGAATGAGCAGATGAAGGCCATTCAGAAGGAACTCGGCGATGGCGAAGATGGCCAGAACGAAATGGCCGAACTTGAGGCGCGGATCAAGGCCACCAAATTCTCGAAAGAGGCCCGTGACAAGGCCGAGGGTGAGCTGAAAAAGCTGAAAAACATGTCGCCGATGTCTGCGGAAGCGACCGTGGTGCGCAACTATCTTGATTGGTTGCTGGCCGTGCCGTGGGGGGTGTCTTCCCGCGTGAAGAAAGATCTGGCTGCGGCGCAAAAGGTGCTGGATGCGGATCACTACGGGCTGGAAAAGGTCAAGGAACGTATCGTTGAATATCTGGCGGTGCAGGCGCGCTCGACCAAACTGAAAGGCCCGATCCTGTGCCTTGTTGGCCCACCGGGTGTGGGTAAAACCTCGCTGGGGCGGTCGGTGGCGAAGGCGACCGGGCGTGAGTTCATTCGGATTTCTCTGGGCGGCGTGCGCGACGAGTCGGAAATTCGTGGCCACCGGCGGACTTATATCGGCTCGATGCCCGGTAAGATCATTCAGGCGCTGAAGAAGGCGAAAACCACCAACCCGTTGATTCTCTTGGATGAGATCGACAAGATGGGGCAGGATTTCCGGGGTGATCCGGCGTCGGCTATGTTGGAGGTTCTGGACCCGGAACAAAACTCAACCTTCGTCGATCACTATATGGAGGTGGAATACGACCTGTCGAACGTGATGTTCATCACCACGGCGAACTCTTACAACATGCCGGGGCCGCTGCTGGACCGGATGGAGATCATTCCGCTGTCGGGTTACACCGAGGACGAAAAGCGCGAGATCGCCAAGGGCCATTTGGTCGCCAAGCAAATCGCTGGGCACGCCTTGAAGAAGGGCGAATTCAGCATCACCGATGGCGCTCTGACCGAGATCATCCGCACCTATACCCGGGAAGCCGGGGTGCGGAATCTGGAACGCGAAATTGCCAAACTGGCGCGCAAAGCTGTGACCGAGATCGTCAAGAAAACCGCGAAAGTGGTTGAGGTGACGGAGGATAAGCTGGAAGGCTACCTCGGCGTGAAGCGCTATCACTATGGTCTGGCCGAGCAAACCGATCAGGTCGGCGTGGTCACAGGGCTGGCCTGGACATCGGTGGGCGGCGATCTGTTGCAGATCGAGGCGTTGCGATTGCCGGGTAAGGGCCGGATGAAGACCACCGGTAAGTTGGGCGATGTGATGAAGGAATCCATCGAAGCGGCGGCGTCGTTCGTGCGATCAATCAGCCCGGAACTTGGGGTGAAGCCGCCGAAGTTTGAGACGATGGACATTCACGTCCACGTTCCAGAAGGGGCGACGCCGAAAGACGGGCCCTCGGCGGGTCTGGCGATGGTGACATCCATCGTGTCGGTGATCACCGGAATTCCGGTGCGCAAGGATATTGCGATGACCGGCGAGGTTACGCTGCGCGGCAATGCCTTGCCGATTGGGGGGCTGAAAGAAAAACTGCTGGCGGCGTTGCGCGGCGGCATCAAGACGGTGTTCATTCCGGCTGAGAATGAAAAAGACCTGATCGAGATCCCGGATAACGTGAAGCAAGGCTTGCAGATCATCCCGGTCAGCAATGTGCGCGAAGTGCTGAAACAGGCTTTGGTGCGTCAACCAGAGCCGGTGGAATGGGACGAAGCCGCCGAAGAAGCCGCAGCTGCTGCACGGGCGTTGTCGGCGGGCAATCCTCCGGCATCTTTGGCCCACTAAGCGCGTTCAAAAGTTAAGCAAAGGCGCGGGGGAAACCCTGCGTCTTTGTGCATTTATGCCCCGCAGGCGGTGGTTTTGCGAAGATTTGGCAGGTATTGGTTTCGCGTTAAGAAATTGTCTTCTATGATCGTTTCAAAATAAGAACCAATGGGAGAGCATAGATGCCCACGAAACCCGCGGCTGCAAAAACCAACAAAGCTGCGCCACAAACCACAGCCAAAGCGGCAGTCGCAAAGCCTGCAGCCGCCAGAAAGGCCCCGGAAAAATCGAAGATCGCCGCAGCAGCGGCCAAGCCCCAAATTAAAGAGCAAAGCATGAACGAGGTTACCGAAATCAACGAATCCGGCGCAAAAGTTGTGGCGCTGATGAAGGTGAAACACCTGATCGACCGGGTCGCTGCGGCCTCGGATCAGAACAAGAAGGACGTGCGCGCCGTTGTCGAGGCGACTTTGGCTGAACTTGGCAAGGCTTTGGAAGCGGGCGAAACCCTGATCCTGCCGCCGCTGGGTCGGGTGCGGATTGCCAACCAGAAGTCGGACACCACTGGGCAGATCATGACGCTGAAACTGCGCCGTGGTGGCGAAAAGAAGCCCGGTAAAAATGCCGCAGAGGCCCTTGCAGAGGCCAGCGAAGCCAGCTAAATACCCAGCCTATGGGAGATTAGCTCAGTGGTAGAGCGCGTCGTTCACATCGACGATGTCAGGGGTTCAAATCCCTTATCTCCCACCATCATAACATAGTGATCTTAAAGAAACCCCTTGAAAAACAAGGGGTTTCTTACGTTTTTGTTTTACAAATCACAGTGCAAAAGAGACGGTGACACAGGGGCAGGCGGCAGCACAGTGGCGGGCAAGGTCAGACAAATGCTGAAGCGCGGCGGTCGCTGCTTTGCGGCTTGCGATTCCAAAGGACTTAGGCGCGCATCATGGATGGCAAGTGCCCGTTGGGTTGCCCGCAAGACTGAGGAGCGAGTCATCGGGCGCATCCGCGGATTTGCTGCCCATGCAGAGCTAAGCGGCGCAGAGGCTTTCGACACTACCTCTGCGTGCGTATGGCGAGGGGCGTTCAGAAGCAGGTGATGCCCTTAAGCCCATTCATTCGCCCAAGTGTCATGCCTCTTGCGCAACGAGGTGGCCGTCGCCGATATCGCGCATGACCAAGCGCGCCGGGCCTTGCCCCAAGACGTGCACCGGACTTGGCACCTCACCCGCCAAACGCGGCAGAGCGGTGCGGATATGGCTGGGGTCGGGCACGGGCACGGCGTCGATCAGACGGCGGGTGTAGGGATGTTGCGGGTTGCCGAACACCTGCGCGCGGGTGCCGGTTTCCACGATTTGGCCCAGATACATCACAGCCACGCGATCTGAGATATTCTCGACTACCGCCATATCGTGGCTGATGAACAGGAAAGCGATGCCAAATTCGCGTTGCAGGGCTTGCAGCAGATCCAGCACACGGGCCTGCACCGACACATCCAAGGCGGATACAGATTCGTCGGCGATGATCAGATCGGGTTGCAGCGCCAAAGCGCGGGCGATGCAGATGCGCTGGCGCTGGCCGCCGGAAAATTCATGGGGATAGCGGTCGAGTTGATCTGTCGTCAGCCCCACCCGCTGCATCAGTTCGGACGCGCGGGCGCGTTGTTCAGCAGGGGTGCCAATGCCGTGGATCAGCAACGGCTCGGCGATCAGCGCGCCGACGGTCATGCGTGGATCAAGCGCTGCCATCGGGTCCTGGAACACGATCTGCACGCGGCGGCGCAGGGCTTTCTGGCCCGACGCATCAAGATCGGCAAAACTTTGGCCTGCGATTTCGATGCGGCCCTGGTGTGGGGCAATGCCGACAATCGCCTTGGCAATCGTCGATTTGCCGCAGCCGGATTCGCCGACAAGGGCGAAGGTTTCGCCGCGCCGGATGTCAAAGCTGACATGCTCCACCGCATGAACCTGGGCTATGGTGCGGCCCAGAATACCGCCTTTCAGCGGAAAGCGCACCACCACATCGTTTAGGCTGGCGACGGTATCTGTCGTAGTTTCAGGGCGCGGTTTTCCCTTGCCCATCCGCGGCACAGCGGCGAGCAGGTCTTGCGTGTAGGGCATCTGCGGGCTTGCGAAGATTTGCCGGGTGCTGGCTTCCTCCACCGCCTTTCCGGCTTTCATAACGATCACGCGGTCGGCCATTTCGGCGACCACGCCCATATCATGGGTGATCAGGATGATCGCGGTGCCAAATTCGCGTTGCAGATCGCGCAAAAGGTCCAGAACCTCGCGCTGCACGGTGACATCCAGTGCTGTGGTCGGCTCGTCCGCGATCAGCACTTCGGGGCGCAGGGCAAGCGCCATGGCGATCATCACGCGCTGGCGCATCCCGCCGGATAGCTCATGCGGATATTGTTTCAGGCGCTGTTCGGGCTGCGACAGCCGTACGGCTTGCAGCGCGGCCAATGCCTGCTTGCGCGCCTCGGCGCGGGAGGCATCGGTATGGGCGCGGATCGCCTCGGTCAGTTGCGCGCCGATGGTCAGCACCGGGTTCAGCGAGGTCATCGGTTCTTGAAAAATCATCGCAATCCGCGCGCCGCGCAGGGATCGCATCTGCGCTTCGGGCAGTTTGGTCAGTTCGGTATCGCCCAAGCGAACGCTGCCCGCCGTGATGCGCACCGCAGGCGGCGGCAGCAGGCCCATGATCGCCAGCGAGGTGATCGACTTGCCCGATCCACTTTCACCCGCAATCGCCAGGGTCTCACCCCGGCGCAAGGTGAAGGACAGGTTTTCCACCAGCGGGCGGTCGCCAGCTGGGGTGCGGACAGATACCGTAAGGCCTTGAACGGAAAGCACTTCCGGGGCCAGCACGGCCCCGGTATCAGTCTGCGCTGCGTTCATTCAAACACACAGCGCGGGAAGTAAAAGCTGACCACCCAGTTCGGCATATCGACAATCTCGGAAATCCGCAGATCGCCGCAGGTCGATACCAGCATATAGGCATCCACCGCCGCCATGCCGCGCTGCGCACACAGCAGGTCGATCATCCCCGCCACCGCATCGCGCGAGGCGGCCATCAGATCAGGTCCGATGCCTGTGGTGACTTCATAGCCTTTGGCATCCAAATGGCGCGTCACCGGGCCGGGGGTGGTAAAACGCGGGTTTTTCAGGTTGGCACCTTTGACCAGATCGAGCGTCAGCACCACATCCATCGGGCTTTCAATCGCCGTGCCGCAGACCTCGCCATCACCCTGCGCTGCATGGGTGTCGCCGACGCTGAACAACGCGCCCGCGACTTCCACGGGCAGATACAGCACAACACCCGCGTTCAGATCGCGGATATCAAGATTGCCGCCAACCCGACGCGGGGGGACGACCGAGTGCAGACCGGGTTCGGCCAACGCATTGCCGATGGTGCCCGCGAAGGGTTTCAGCGGCACGCGGGCTTCACGGCCAAACAGGGCAGGACCCATCTGGCTTGGATCATAGCTCCAGCTATGCAGGGCAGGGTCGAGGAATTGATCGGCGAGCAGGCCAAAGCCGGGGATATTCGCTGTCCAGCCAAAGCCGCGCCCGTCAAAGCTGCGCGGTGCAAAACTGTCGATTGTCACCTTGATCGCATCGCCGGGCATCGCCCCTTCGACATAGATCGGGCCTGACACCGGGTTGATCTTGCCGAAATCGAGTGCTGTCACATCCGCCAGTTTCGACTGCGGGCCAAGCTGGCCCGCAGAGGAATCCTGACAGTGAAACAAGATCGTGGCGCCCGGTTCCACCCGTGCGGCTGGGGGATTTGAATTGTCCCAGCCGAAATGATGTTGCGCGCCGTGGATCGTGTAGTTGCAGGCTTTGCACATGTTATTTCACATACACATAGTCAAAGTTGACGGTGGCAATCGGATCGACAAACAGCGCATCCGCGCCGCCCATACGGTCTGATTTCATGGTGAACCGCTGGTCGTTATAAACCGGCGCCCACGGCGCATCTTCCATCACCTTCATGTAGATATCAGACCATGCCTTCAGACGATCTGCGGTTTTGGCAGGGTCGGACATGCTGTCGGCAGCGACGGCGGCTTTGTCGAGTTCGGGGTTGCAATACTTCGACCAGTTCCAACCGCCTGCCTCGGCTCCGGCGCAGCCCAAGATCGGGCCGTAGAAGTTCGACGGATCGGGGAAGTCGGCAACCCAAGCCATGCCACCCGACCAGATCATCGGCGCTGTGCCCGCACCGCCCGCTTCAATCACATTGGCCTGCGCCAGCGACTGGATGTTGGCTTTGATGCCAATCGCCGCCAGATCTTGCTGGATGGCTTGCGCAATCCGCGGGTTCGGATCGGTGTTCATCGCGTAAAGATCAGTTTCGAACCCATCCGGGTAGCCAGCATCGGCCAGCAGCTTTTTCGCGCCTTCAACGTCAAACGGATAGCCTTTGTAGTCTTTGGTATAGCCCGGCATTGCAGGCGGCAGCGGCTGCATCGCAGGCACGGCGCGGTTGTTGACCACCTGCACGATGCGGGTTTTGTTGATCGCCATGTTCACCGCACGGCGCACTTCGACCTTGTCAAACGGAGCGGCTGTGACATTCATCGTTATGTAGCCTGTGTGCAGCACATCGCCGGTGACGACGCGGGCCTTTTGCGCCGGATCGGCCATCACTTCGGCGAATTTCGCAGGCGCGATGCCATCGCCGGGAATGTCGATCTCGCCATTCTGCAAGCGCAGCAGGGCGACGATAGGCTCTTGGCCAAATTCATAGGTGATCTGGTCCAGATAGGGCTCGCCTTTGCGCCAGTAGTCGGTGTTGCGCTCGAAAATCAGGCTTTGACCCAGTGTCCATTCCTTCATCTTGAACGCACCGGTGCCGACCGGCATCTTACCGAAATCGCCATTCGCAGCCTCGACCGCCTCTTTCGGCACCACGGACGAGAAGTTGATCGCCATGACATGCAGGAAGGTGGCGTCGGGGCGCGACAGTTCGATCTTCACCGTCAGCGGGTCAACGACAGTGACGCCTTCAAGGCTGGTGGCGGTGCCGCCGACCATCGCGTCATAGCCCTTGATCGAGCCGAAAAAGCCTGATCCCGGCGATTGCGTGGCGGGTAAAGTTACGCGGTCCAGCGAGTATTTCACGTCGTCCGCCGTCATCTCGCGGCCATTGTGGAACTTGACACCCGCGCGCAGATGGAAGGTGTAGGTCAGCCCATCCTCGGAAATCTCATACTTTTCCGCCAATCCGGGGCGCAGATCGGTGGTGCCGGGGACATAATCCATCAGCCCATCGAACAAGGACCGGATCATTGACCAGTTTTGCCAATCATAGCCAATCGCCGGGTCCAGCGTGGCCACGTCGTCTTTGTAGGTCATCACGATCAAGCCGCCCTGTTTGGCAGCCGGATCGGGAACATAGTCTTGCGCCAGCGTCGGGCCACAGAGGGCCAGCATCAAAGCGGTGGAGGCGAGTAGTTTTTTCATTTTTGTCTCCTGTTGGTCGTGTTGGTGTTTTGCGGCGTCACAGTTGAAAAATCATTTCAGTTTAATGTTTATTTTAGTTTGATTCTAGGGTCGATGAACGGGGCGATCAGGTCTGCCAGCAGGTTGCCCAGTACGATGGCGACGGCAGATACCAGCGTGACGCCCATGATGATCGGAATGTCTATGCGCTGGATCGCTTGCCATGCCAGCTGACCGATACCGGGCCAGCCGAACACCGATTCCACCACCACGATGCCGCCCATGAACACACCGATATCAATGCCGATCATCGCGATAATCGGCAGGATGGCGTTGGGCAAAGCATGGCCTAAAACCACCCGCACGCGGCTTAGCCCCTTTGATCGCGCGGTGCGGATATAATCGGTGCGCATCACGTCGATCATCGACGATCGCATCATCCGGCTATACCAGCCCGAGCCAAGGATGCCCAAGGTCACCGCAGGCAGCACCAGATGCCGGAAGGTGCCGTAGCCGCCAATCGGAAACCAGCCGAGTTTCACCGCGAACACATACAGCATCAGCAGGCTAACGACGAATTGCGGGGCGGAAACGGTGACGAAAGAGGTCATCATCAGCGCCTGATCGGTAAAGCTGTCGCGGCGCAGGGCCGCGATAATTCCCATCGCAAGCCCGATCAAAAGCTCGCAGAAGATCGCGGCGACCATCAGCAGCAATGTGGCGGGCAGACGCGAGGCGATCAGCACCGATACTTCGGATTTTTGCAGATAGCTGCGGCCCAGATCGCCCTGCACCAGCCCGCCAAGATAATGGCTGAACTGGATGAGGAAGGGCTGATCAAGGCCCAATTCGTGCCGGATGCTTTCCACTTGTGCGGCAGAGGCCGAGCGCCCGGCGATCTGGCGCACCGGATCGGCGGGCAGCACGAACAGCAGGAAAAACGTGATAAAGCTGACGCCCAGCAGGATCAGGGCCGATTGCAGCAGGCGGCGCAGGATATACGTCGGCATTTATTCGCGCCCCCGCTGCGTTGGGTCCAGAACATCGCGCAACGCATCGCCGACCAGATTGAACGCCAGCGCCAGCAGGATGATCGCGGCCCCGGGGATGAAAACCAGCCACGGCGCGGATTGAAAGTAGGTCTGGTTTTCAAAGATGATGTTGCCCCAGGACGCCGTTGGCGGCTGCACGCCCACGCCCAGGAAAGACAGCGTCGCCTCCAGCAGCACCGTGGTCGAGATCCCCAAAGTGCCCCAGACGATGATCGTGGGCACCAGATGCGGCAGGATGTGTTTGAACAAAATCCGCCCGGTGCCTGCACCCAGCGTCCGCTCGGCGGCAATAAAGTCGCGGGTGGCAAGCGACGTCGTCTCGGTATAGATCACCCGCGCGGTCTGCACCCAGTTCACTAGCGCGATGACCAGCGCCACGATCCACAGCGACGGCTGAAAGATCGCCGCCAGACAAATCGCCAGCAGCAGCGCCGGGAAGGCCATCATCAGATCGGTAAACCGCATCAGAACCGAGCCCACCCAACCGCGAAAATATCCCGCCGTGATGCCCACCAAAGTGCCAATCAGCAATGCCAAGCCATTCGCCACCACCCCGATCACCAGCGAGGTGCGTGCGCCGTAAAGGATACGGCTGAACAGATCGCGCCCCAGCAAATCGGTGCCCATCACATAAACCCCACCCGGTGCCATCGGCGCACCTTCAATCGTCAGCCCGTCAAAATTCTGCTGATCAGGCGCAAACGGGGCGATCCACGGCGCGAACACCGCGCCCGCCACCACAATGGCGATCAGCACCATGCCAAATACCGCCAGCTTGCGGTCCATCAGTCGCCGCACAGCGCCTTTCGGTGCGAAATTAACCCCGGTTGCGCTGGTCATCGCTGCCCTCCGCTGCATAACGCGCCACCACCCGCAGGGCCGCATCTTCAAAACTGATCTGCCACGCCATCGCCATTTGGCGTAGTTGTCCATAAGCCTCGGCCTCGGATTTGCCGCGTTGCATCAACAGCATAACGGCGCGGACCACGGTTTGCCGCTCATCCAGCCTGCGCCGCAGATCGGCAATTTCGGCGGCCTGTGCCCGCTGGCGGTCAAACGCATCGCGCGCGATCAGCACGGCGGAATAGACACCGCTGCCGGTGATCGGTTTCAAAAGCTGCGCATGCGCGCCGATCTGCAACGACCATTCAATCCGCCCCGGAGCTTCGGACCCGATCATTGCAATCATCGGCATAGGGGCTTCGCCCGCAGGCCAAGGAAACTGGCCGTCATAGCCCATATCGGCGTCAAAAAAGATGAAATCGGCGGCCAAAGCCTGCGGGCCGAGTTCCGGCCAAGCCTCGTCTACCACCAGCCCAATCGCGCGCAGCTGCCGAGTCAGCGCCAGCACGTTCAGGTGCGGGCGGTGCAAAATCACAGCCCGTGCCCCGCCGAGTTGCTGAATACGCACTTGCCGCTTCATGACACCACCCGCAGGGGCAGCGCGGCTGTGGTCAGGTTGCGCGACAGGAACGGATCGCCAAGCACCTCTCCGCGATGCTGGATCACTTTGAACGCGCCGTCGCGCACCTGTGCGATGATCACGGGGAGGCGGGTATGATGGGTGCCGGGATCAATCGGGCCGCCCGCGCCCGCCAACAGGTGCGCCAAAGGCCAATCTTCTGATCCAGCCCCGTGATACGCCAGCAGTCGCGCCAATTCGGTAACGGCGGCATAACTTGCAGCCTCATGCGATGATCCGAATTCGGCAGCCCCCGGCCAGCCCGAACTTCCGCGAAAATACGGACCCGCCGCGATCAAGCCTTCCGCAGCCTCAGCCAAAGGCGGCAATTCACATTCCGTAAGGTTGCACGACAGCATCGGACAACGCTCGGGTGTAAAGCGCGGATCGGTCAAGCCGAGTGCGTGATAGGCGCGCAAGAACGCGTAAGACGACGCGCCGACCAGTGAATTCAGCACGAAATCCGGGCAGGTGGCGCGGATTTCATCAATCATCCGCTCGACATCCTGCGCGCCGATCGGCAGATAACGCTCGCCCAACACCGCGCCACCCGCTTGCACAATGGTCATGCGGGCCAGCCGGTTGATCTCCCAACCCCAGATGTAATTCGAGCCCGTCAGATAGACCCTGCGGCCATGTGCAGGCAGCGCCCAATCGAGCAGCGGCAACAGGTGCTGATTGGGGCAGGCATGGGTGTAGACCACGTGATCCGATGCCTCAAACCCCTCATAGGGCAGCGGATACCACAAAGTTCCACCCAGCTTTTCGAGGCTTGGGATCACCTCTTTGCGGCTGAGCGAGGTGACACAACCCACGACGTGCCGCGCTGGGCTGTCGCGCAGGATTTCCTCGCACAGCGGGCCATAGGCATCGGCATTGCCGCCCGGATCGCGCTGAACGGGTATAAAATGCACCGGCATCGCCGCATCGGCATTGACCGCCGCAATCGCAGCCTGTGCTCCGATCAGGCTGGCCTGCGACAACAACGCATAGCTGCCCGAGCCCGAATGAAGCAAACCAAGCGCAATACGACGTTTCACCAGAGCAGCCCCAAATAAAAACGCCCCGCGCTGAACCCCAAAAAGGTTCAAACCGCGAGGCGCAAATGCCTTCCGGCCCATGACCGGTATTTAACTCAAGATGACTCAATGCCAACCTTAGGTCAACGCGCATTTGCAACGGTGTCACTACAGTGGCGGGCAACAATTTGCGCCCTGCAAAGTTTTGCGGACGTAAAAGCAGAGCAGACCGCGCGCGGCTTAAGTCGCAAGGCGTTTTGGACGGGTCCCTGTTGTCGTTGTAGCCCACGATTCGGCGAGAGAGCCGAGTCGCAGGTACAGTTTGCCGAAAGCGTGATAGTGGCGTCGGTTGCTTGTGGCGGATATCGTCGGGACTGGGCATGACGATTGCCTGCACCGTAACTTTCCCTTGAGTTCAGACAACGTATTCGGACGTTGGCGAGCGAACACCTTGCCAGTCATGCAGCGCTTGGGAAAGCCGACCCAGCCCATCTTGAAGTCGCACGGCAGCGCCGCCGCCCACGCCCAGCCGAATGTGGGTTGGCAGATCATAGGCGCTGCCGGGCAACAGAAAGGTGCGATAGGGCGGCGCAAGCAGAAAGCGCGCGAAAGCGTCGCTGTCAAAGCCCTCGGGCAGGCGCGCAAGCCCGATCAGACCGGCTTTTGGCGGCACCCAAGACAAATGATCCTGTGCCGCGACCCATGCCTTCATCTGTACCAGATTGGCCGCCCCTTCACCACGGGCACGCTGAAGCGCGGTTGCATAGCGCGCTGGCCGCAAAGCCACCTCGGCAATCAGTTCTCCCATGATGTTCATGATTTCGCTGGAGTTTTCACGCAGGATCAGTGCATCCCGCATATGTTCGGCGTCGGGGCAAATCATCCAGCCGGTGCGCAGCCCCTGCAAGCCAAGCGCCTTGCTGACCGATCCCGTTGTGATGCCGCGCGCATATAATCCTGCGACCGCTGGCGCGCGCGGGCCGTCCCATTCCAGCCCCGCATAAACCTCGTCCACCAACAACCACGCACCGACCCGGTCCGCGATGGCGACCACTTCGGCCAGATCGGCAGCGCTCATCAGATCGCCGGTCGGGTTGTTTGGGTTGGTCAGAAAGATCATCCGGGTGCCGGGGGTCACGGCTGCTGCCAAAAGGTCCAGCGGCAAGCGCCAACGCTCGGCCTCTGACCGCGCAACCTTGACGATTTCCGCACCTTTGGCTTTGGCGAGCACTTCGGCTTGCGGCCAGCCGGGGGACTCAATCACGATGCGCTCACCGGGTTGCAGACGCTGCATGATCGACAGGAAATTCGCCTCGGCAGCGCCTGCGGTGATCAGCACATCTGCGGGCGTGCATATGCCCGTCAGCCCGGCTTGCGCCAGAACATGATCGCGCAGTTCTGGCAGGCCGCGAAAGTCGCGGCTGTTCCAGTCCAGCGACTGGTTCGGATCGAGATCGGACAGATATTCTCCGAAGCGCGGCGAGCCGGACAGCGAAAAGCCGACAATCGCCTCGGGGGCGGCTTCGGTGGTTTCGAGAAGGTATTGGAACAACGTGTGGATCTTGACTTTCAACCGGGCGCTCCGCTTCATCTGGCAAGGGGGTGGCACTATGATGGATCAGATTGCGCTGAAGGGGAAACCCATTCGGCTGGCGGTTTTGGATTATGGCTTGTTCGAGGTGCATTCAGGCCCGCGTACGATTGGCATCTGCGGTTTTGCGGTGCAGACCGATGCGGGCGAGGTAGTGCTGATCGACACTGGCTTTCCAGAAAAGTATATCGTCGATGCCGCCGCTGCGACGGCCGAAGACGGGCTGGGCAGCTTTGGCCGGGTGTTAAGCATCACGCCCGAAAATACGCCCGACGCACAGCTTGCCAAGTTGGGGCTGTCGAAGGCCGATGTGACGCTGATGATCCAAAGCCATACCCATATTGATCATGTCGGTCATATGGGGGGCTTTCCCGGCGTGCCGACCCTGATTGCAGCGGCCGAGCGGGATTTGCCGCGCCCGATGTATTGGTCAGGCAAGCAGGCGATGGACTGGCCCGCGGGCGATTATCATCTGGTGACGCAAGATTTCACGCTTGGAGCGGGGTTTCAGGTGTTTCTGTGTCCCGGCCACGCCCCCGGTCAACTGGCCTTCATGATCCAGTTGCCGCAAACCGGTTGGCTGCTGCTGACCTCGGACGCGATCAGCCGCGCCGCTGAAATCGACGAGGGCTTCGCTGGATCGTGGGATGTGCCCTTGGCGATCCATCATGGCGCGCGATTGATGAACCTTGCGCAAGATCGGGATGCGCTGGTGATCTTTGGTCACAGCCCGCAGCAATGGCCGACCTTACGCAAAGCCCCCGAATGGTTCACTTGAACGCGCTTACCTTACATCGCGCCCCTGATTGAGAATGATCACATTGCCGCTGCAAATATCCCCGGCGGGCGAGATCAGAAACCCGACCCATGCCGCGACCTCGCTTGGCTGCATCGCATGACCATGCGGCATGGCGGCGATGGCGCGCGCCAACACATCTGCGGTCAGCACATTGAACAAAGGCGTCTCGGTCATCGCCGGGGCCAGCGAGTTCACCGCAATCTTCTCGCGGGCATAGCGCCGTGCCAGGTCCTTGGTCAGCGTGTCCAGCGCCGCTTTCGAGGCGCGGTAATGCGGCGGATCGAACACATCAAAATTATAGGCGCCGTTTGAGCTGATATTGACGATCTTGCGGACCCCCACGCGGCCCTCCATCAGCTTGATCGCGGCCTGACAACAATGGAACGCGCCCGAGAAATTGATCGACATTTGCCGGTCTAATTCCTGCGCCGGAATCTCGGGGAAGTCGGACATAAAGCAGGTGCCCGCGTTATTCACCAAAGCATCGACGCCGCCATGATCCTGCGCGATCTGTGCGAAGACCGCCGTAATCGCCCCCGCATCGGTCAGATCGGTGACATGGTAGCTAAATCCGGGCCCGCTAAATCCGGGCTGCGCCATGCTGGTCAAACCTGTGGCATCAATATCCAACCCAATCACATGCATCCCGTCGGCCAGCAATTTGGCACTGATCGCCCGCCCCAGCCCACCCGCAGCCCCCGTCACAACGGCTATCTTTGTCATGCTTCACCCTATTCCAATATCCGCAAGATGCCGCGGCCTGCCGGAGATCAGCACAGATAGATCGGGCAGCGCAAGACCAGCATTTGGGGGCCACCGCATCGCGGGTATGCTCGGCGCGTTTTTGCGGCGTGGGCGAACTTCATGCATGTCACTTCGTGCATGCGCAGCCTGACACCCGTACCATTTATACTGTTCCCGGCGGCTTGATGCCGCAAACAGTATAAAGCTGGCCCTTTGCCCTGTGGCGGAGCAGTGCTAGATTGTGGCAATCTCGCTAAGGACACGCCATGAACCACGCTGTACGCAGGTTACCCGCAAAGCTTTGGCTGGCTGTTGCCATATTATTGGCTCAGTTTGCGATCTCCCAGCCCGTGCAAGCGGGCTGTAGCGATGGGCCGGCGGCGGCGGTGGATTGGACGGGTTGCTCAAAAGAACGTTTGATGCTGAACGGCATGGATATGACGGCGGGCATCTTCGAGAACGCGTTTCTGTCGGGCACCGGATTCAAGGCAACTTTGATGGCCGGGGCAAACCTGCAGCGCAGCGAATTGGTGCGCAGTTCGTTCGTCGGGGCGGATCTGACCGGGGCGAACCTTGAAAAGTCGCTGGCCAGCCGGTCGGATTTTAGCGGGGCGATCTTGCGCGGTGCGCGGCTTGTGAAGGCCGAGTTTTTGCGCGTCAGCTTTGCAAAGGCCGACCTGACCGATGCCGACCTCAGCGGCGGCGATTTCTATCGCAACGATTTCAGCGATGCGCAGATGACCGGCGCTGATCTGCACGATGCCATCATGCCGCGCGCCGTGTTCACCGGGGCAACGATGAAGGGGGTAAATCTGGCGGGTGCCTTTTTGCTGCAAGCGCATTTTGAGAAAGTGGACTTGTCGGGTGTCGCAGGTCTTGAACAGACACAGCTGGATCTGGTTTGTGGTGATGAGACAACCATTCTGCCCGTCGGGCTTACCGCGCCCACCCATTGGCCCTGTTCAGAGGAATAGACCCTCAGCAGCAGACCTCGCCGCGCGAACTTGCCGTCATTCTCTCGGTCAATCGGGGAATAAACACCTGGACATGAGCCGTTTCTGGTAGTGAGTGCCAACCTGCAAATTTGCGATGGGACGCTTGGTTCGGCTTTGGGCCGGGTAACCCGCTTAGCATAACGGCAGCTCTGTCAAAATTGCTGCATAGGCAACGCCGCGTAAGCCAATGACGGCTTTCCAGCCAAGGCACCGATGATGGGGTTTGATCGCATCTTGGTCACCATGTTCTGCCAAACGCCAAGAAACCAAGTGAAGACAGAAAAGTTGCATTTTGAAGTTTTTCTGCTGGCCCGTTGTCGTGAGAGAAGCTTTCGCGCCCAATCAGTCGCCGCAACCGAATACACCACCCAGCCACATCGTTACTCTTTTTAGCACGTCACTGATTTTCGAGGCTTACGAGCTTTAGGGGGCGCAACTGTCGTACTGATGTGCCACTGGTGTCCCAGACACCTGCCATATTCAGTTTCTGTCGTTTGGTTTCGAAGTCAACGCCCGACAGCAGGCCGTTGTGCATGTGCCTGCGTTTCGGGTTGTAGAACATCAGGCTGTCGTGAAACACATCCTGCCTTGCGGTCTCGCATGGGGGTATGTCTGCCGCCAGACGGTCATGAGAACGGCCTGCAAGGCAAGATCGGTGGTCATCCGCCATTGCATCGGCCATCTGTTACCCGGAAGGAATTTGCCGGCAAATCACGCAAGGCGACCACGCGCCGTGAGAAGAAGTCGATGACAACCGCGAGCTACAGCCAGCCGTCAAGCGTCTTGATATAGATGAGGTCGCTCAACGTTGGTGTTGCCATCGCCGCAGCTGCCGAGGCCATTTGCGCGGCAAGTGGAAAACCTGAGAGGCTGACACCTAAGCCTGCTGAGGTGACGCTTAAGCCCGCCAAGCCGCAAGAGATCACGCTTTCTGAATCTGAATATTCGGACATTGGTCGATCTGACGATTTGGACCTTTCTAAAGCTTCGGACACCCTCGACCTGAAAGCCGCCTAAGCCTTGATCACCACACCTACGACCTAAGCCGCCCGGCTGGCGCGCTGGCCGCTTTCTTTCATGTCGTCCAACCGTCCTAAACCGTCCGCCATATTCCCTGGCGGCTTCCTTCCACGCTGAAGCGGGGTTCATTCCATCATCCATTGCGGCTTTACACAGTGTCGCTTAAGTAGTTAATTTTATGAATAATAATCAGGTTTCAAATCCCTTATCTCCCATCATGATACAGAAAACACCGCCTTCGGGTCGCGTTTTTTGTTAGGGTGGTGCGGGGCCAGATTGGGGGCTTGTGCTGCTGTGGGGCATTGGCTATAGCGGCGACGTGGGTTGTTAGCTCAGTTGGTAGAGCGTCTCGTTTACACCGAGAATGTCGGCGGTTCGAGCCCGTCACGACCCACCATTTTCAATGACTTAGCAGATCAGTCGGCCTCTGTGTTCCCAATCCAAGCGGGCGTGTTCCCAATTTCTGGAATCAGCAGCATGGTCGCGGCGTTCATATGTTCGCCTTTTGCCCGTCGGGTGTAGTGCTTTGCCATGCGCTCGGAGAGGTGGCCGAGCATGGATTTCACCCTGTCAATACCGCCAAATATCTCAGGGTTTCGCGCGACCGCATTGGCGATCATCGTCGCGTTGGTATGGCGCAGGCCGTGGAATGTGGGCTGGAAAGCACCCTCAGCGTATTCTGCCACTGTCGCGGGGCGCAGCTTCAGCCGGATCAGCTCTTTCGTCCACGACGCGCCGAATCCTGAAGGCGTCCAGGGCTTGCCGCGCGAATTGGTCAACAGGGGCCGCTTCGGGTCGACAATGGCAGCTTTGCGGCGCGCTGCGCGCTCGATGTCGATGATGGCCAGCACGACTGGATGCAACGGGACCGGCACCGCGGTGCCTGTCTTGCCTTGCGACAGATACCATACGCCGCCATCAACTGTGTGATCCTGCAAGCGCAACAGCACGTCGCCGCGGCGCTGGCTGGTGTAGACCGCAGCCAGCACGACCTTGACGATCTCCGGCCTGCCTTTCTCGATCAGCGTGGCAAGATCTGCCTCTGGCCACGGCTCGTAGGATCCTTCGCTTTCGACCCGCTCGATCTTGCGGCAGGGATTCACATCGGCAAAGCCGCGCGTTCGACCCCATCCAAACACACTGCTGATGTCATCGAGGCGGCGGTTCGCAGTGGCAGGGCGATCTGACAGGCTGTCATAGAGTGCTTGCACATGGATCGGTCGAATCGCTGAGGCTTCGAATTTTCCCCAGCGCTCACCCATCAGATCCAGCGCCAGATTGCGGCCGGATTTAGAGGCTGCCGGCAGACGTTTGTATTTCTCACTGAGGCGATGCTGGCGCACCAGCTCGGCCACGCCGGTGGGGCTTGCCAGAGCATTGGGGGCCATGCCGAACACTGCCTGGTGTGCTGCATCATAAGCGGCGCGATACTCGGCCGAAAAGGGATGCGGCAGCGGCATGCGGGTCTCTTTGCCATCGCGCACGACGCGGAAATAAAAATATTCCCGATAGCCGCCGCGCTGCTTTCTGATGACATAATCTTCTAACCGTAAATCAGCCGCCACGGCTTGCCCTCAATATCGGATCATCATCATCTGCGGTGCCAGATCCGATTCCGTCCAGCTTTTTCTCGATCTCGGCCCATTTCCAGCGCAGCGTGCCGCTGGGGATGCGTTTGGGTTTGGGGATATATCCGAGCTTCACCCAGCTGTGGATTGTCGCCTCGCTGGCATCCAGCAGCTCGCATAGGGTGCTGATCGAGACATAGCCAATCAGGCGCGGCACCGCCTCGCTTTGCTGCGGCAGGTTGACGATCGTGGCGCGTGGGTGCTGGCCCATTATCGCTGATCCTCGATGGGGGTGGTTGCTTGTGCGGCGGCAGCCCATCGTGGGTAGACCGTGGGCCGATAGAGCCGGCGCGCTTCTTCGACAGTGCGGCGCACGATCTCGGCTGGCGGGATAGGATACAGTCCCCAACCGCCGCATTCATTGCATTCGACAAAGACGTGCCGATGATCGGTGATGGGGCCGTAGCCGTTGCTTTGGCCAGTAATTTCCTCACGGCGCAGCGCACAGGCTGGGCAGGGCTCGCAGTTGCCATGAAGGGTGTGGTCAGTCATTCGTTTGCCATCTCCAACAGCACATCGGCATGGCAGGGCGTTCCGGGTTTACACCAGCACGCTAGGTTCTTGCCGCGCAGCTCGGCGCGGATCGCCGCCACAAGGGTGGCTTGCTCGGGGCGCGTGAGATAATCGCGGAACAGGCTGACTAGATATTCTTGGCTCCCGTCGCCATCCTGCCCAGCTTGATAGGGATTGCCCCACCGCGTGCTGCGGTCAACCTTTGCCGTGTTGGGCGGCATCCGCCAGCCTTTGGCGCGGGATAATTGAACGCGGTCAGCCATGCTTCACCTCAGGGAACTGCGACCATTCCACGCCATCAAGCTTGCGGCCTGCGCGCTTCTTGCCGACGCGGAAGATCGACATTGATCTTGGGTGCGAGAATGCGCGCGGGTGCACGTTGTGAAGTACGCCAGCTTTACCCATCGGATGGACTATGTTGCCACCCGAAAGACTTAGGCTGTCGTATTTGCAGCGCCGCGATGCATCGGGGTGGCGCGCAGGGGCTGGGTGGTAAAGGGCTTCGCCATCCTCATCGGTGATTTGATCGTAGGGGGCCCACTCACCCCACTGCTTGAATAGGAACGGCACGCCAGCTGCTACGCATTGATCGCGCAGGGATCGGGCCCAGTCTGGGTGCATCGGGCGGGCATGGTGGCCGCTCTCGCCGCCGACGATCACCCAATGCAGGCAACCCGGAGGCTCATCAAGGCCACCAGTGCCGCGCAGCGCGTCAATGATGACGGAGGCCCGCAGGTCTGGACGCGCCATGGCAATCTCCGTCAAATCCACCGGGCCCAGCAGCGGCTCGGCGCTGATGAAGCGGATGGCGGCGGGGCAGGCTAGCAATTCGGGGATGCGCAGATCGGCGCTGGCTTGGTCGCTGATCGAGGTGCCGAGCCAGACGTTAGGCAGGGGCCAGACAGTCAGATCAAGGGCGGGTGTATTCCAGCGCCCTGTAGCAGCCATCAGTGCCGCAAGGGTCATTGCAGGGTGGCGGCCATCGTGCCGCGCCAAATACTCCCGCGCCCGCTCGGGGCGTTTGGTCAGCACCTGAAACGTGTGCTGTGAGGCCAGCGCCATGACAGCGAAAACCTTGTCGATCCATTCATCCGGCACGGCAGGGTGAAACAGATCGCCGTGGGCGCAGACGAAGATCCTGCGGGGTATGCGCCAGCGGAGGGGCTGATCCAGCCACTGCTCGTTAAAGCGCACCTCGCCTGTGAACTTGGATTCACCTGCCGCGTTTTTGCGGGCGAGTCCCTTGCGGCTGGGGTGGTTGCCGATGGCGTGCCAGCTGGTGATCAGGTGGGCGGCGTAACAATGGCGGCAGCCATCATCGACCAGCGTGCAGCCGGTGATGGGGTTCCACGTGGCATCGGTCCATTCGATCAGGGATTTGTCAGCCATGACTGGTCAACCCTGTGGATAAAAGCGGTGGCCGGTGATGCGCTGTGCGCCCACATCCGACTCGGCGCAAAGGGTGACTTCTCTGATTTAACCGCCGCCACAATGGACTCATTGGCGACACTGCTGGGCGATCAGTTGACCGTGTTGCAAACGATCAGCGATTACCTCACCGGCGGCGGCGCGGACGCGGTCTATCTGCAAACACTGGCTGCCAGCCTTGGTGCGTTGCAGGGCCAATTCGGCCTCGCGAACACTGATCTGGTCATCCAGCTTGCCGCCCCGATGGGCGCGCTGACCACGGGCCTTGCCTCGCTGGTCGCCGCGATCAATCTGGACATCGCTGATCGCGCAGCGCGGGCGGCAGCAGATGCGGCATCTCAATCGGTGGCGGCGGCGGCAGAGGCGGCACGGTTGGCAGCGGCCCAGTTGGCGGCGGCAGAGGCGGCGCGAGTTGCGGCTGCGGCGGCAGCAACTATTGCAGCACAGGTTGCAGCGGCGGCTGCGGCTGCGGCGGCAGCAGCCGAGAATATCCCGCGCTCCGGAACCGGCCTGACGGAACATGGTGGCTTTGGCCGCTTTGCCGCTGGTGGCGATCACACGGGCGGTTTGCGGCTCGTCGGCGAGAACGGGCCGGAACTGGAAGCAACCGGGCCTTCCCGGATCTTCACCGCCAGCCAGACCCAACGTATGCTGCAAGGCAGCGGCAACGGTGGCGGCTTCGCTGCGGTGGTCGGAGAGTTGCGCAGTGTGCGCCGGGAAATCTCAAACCTGCGCGATCAGCAGCGTCAGCTCGATACGCAGATCCTCAGCGAAAGCCGCAAATCGCGGAAAACCACCGATGATTGGAACATCAACGGGATGCCCGGAGTACGCACAATATGAAGGTATTAACCCCTATCACGATCACGCCCGCTGTCTACAATTTCGCCGTCGCGCCATTTCAGCTTGGCGATTATGCCGAATGGAGCGCCGCCACTGCCTATGTTGCGGGAAATCGCGTCTGCATCAATGCCCAGCGGCGGCAGTATCAATGCCTTGTCGCCAATACAAATTTCAGCCCGGTTACAAATCCAGACAAGTGGGTAGATATTGGCGCAACCTTGCCTTGGAGGCCCTTTGATGGGTTTCTGTCATCGACCCTGACGAGCATCACCTATGGCAGCGTTATCTCCGACCCACTGCTCAAAAACCCCGGAAGCCTTTACGATTTGAGGCTGGATTTCTATGCCTTCCCATTCTGGGCGCTTGGCAGTTTTGACGCTATCGCGGTGATGAACACAACTGCGGCTTGGGTGCGGGTCGTATACTATAACCGGACAGGGGCGGTCACTTACGACAAGAAAATCTATTCGGTGGATACCTCTGTCGTCATTGACGCCTCGAGCTATTGTTTCAATGACCAAGCCACGCGCCGTGATTTCATCTTTGATGGGATTGATGGCTGGGGCACCACGACAGGCGATCAGGTTCACGTGCTTATATCAAATGGCCCAGACGGCACCTTGGCTGCGGTCAGCGATGTCATCCCGGTAGCGGTGGGCGAGATCATCATCGGGGAAGCCCACGAACTCGGCGCGTGTCACGCAGATGCGGCGATCCAACTGATTGATTACTCGAAGAAAGAAATTGACGTTTACGGCACGGTCAAAATTGTTCAGCGCGCCTACAGCCTGAACGGATCCTTTGAAATTGAGGTTCCAACGGCAAATCGCCCGCGTATCCAGAACCTTATGGCCAGCCTGCGTGCAACCCCCTGCGTTTACTTCCCCAGCGAGTTCGATGCCAACGCGGGCGTCGTCATCTACGGGTACGTCAAAGACTACAACACCACCTATTCAACCCCCGAGCGGGCTTATGCCAGCCTCGAAGTCGAAGGAATGATCTAATGGTCACGACACCTCCCGTCGCCCCCAACCGGGCTATCCCTTTGCTGTTCTCGCAGCGCATGGATGACTTTCTGGCTTGGCTGGTTATTGCTGTTCCAGAGTTTAACACGCTGGCTCTTTCGACTGGATCGGGCAGCTTTACGCTTGGGGCAGAGGCCACGCCGTCGATCACGTTTGTCGGCGATACCGACACCGGGATTTGGCACCCCGCAGCCAATTCAGTGGGTGTTTCTGCGGGCGGGGCTGAAATCGCGCGCTTCCTGCCGGGGGGCTTTAGGCTTGGCAACCCGGCGGCGGCGGTTCCGGGCGCGACAGCGCTTCTGGTCATCGAGGCTGTCGGGGCGACCGGCCAGACCATGAAACGAAACAGCGCAGACGGTGCGGGGCCGATCCTCTACATGGCAAAAAGCCGGGGGGCCGCCTTTGCTGATCTAACGATTGTCGCTGCCAATGATACCCTTGCGGATATTCGGGCGCACGGCGCAGACGGCACCACGCACGTTTTCGCTGCCAAAATCTCCGCCCTTGTCGAAGGCACGCCGACCGCTGGTAACGTGCAGGCAGGCTGGCGGTTCTCCACAGGAAGCGGCCCGGGCGTGGTTGCCGAGGCGCTCAAGATCGACACCAACCAAGCCGTGCTGGCGACAGGCATGGGGGGCTTGGGATATGGGCTAGGATCAGGTGGCGCTGTCACCCAAGCAACCTCGCGCGCAACCGGCGTCACCCGCAACACGCCGAATGGCCAAATCACCATGTTCAGCGCTGCGGGTGCCGCCACTTGGGCCAGCTTCACGCTGACAAACTCTGCCATCGCCGCGGGTGACACCATCCTGCTCACGCAGCAAGGCGGCACCAACGTCTACAACTTCACCGCCAAAGCGCAGGCGGGTTCTGCGGTGATATCTTTCCAGACCACCGGCGGCGTGGCCGTCGATGCGCCGATCATCAACTTCGCGGTCATCAAGGCCGTCAACGCATAAGGACCTCCCGTGGAAAAACAGGTTTTTTTGATCCCCTCCGATCTTGTGCATCGGCTGGGTAACTACCTCGCGCAAATGCCTTACGCTCAGGTTCAAGGCTTCATCGCCGAATTGTCGAAGTGCCAAGTGGTGACAATGGGGGATCCAGCCAGCACGCACCCCGCTGCGCCAGTGGACACCGATCACGTCAACTAACTGATACCCCGAGTTAATTTCAGAAAGCGCCCGCCGACTGTGCTGGCGCTTTTTGCTTTGGCGCTGATTGAATGGAGCTGAGAAAAATGAGTGAAGGTAAGCCGATGATCGAAAATGCTGACCGGGGCATCACGCTCGCAAAGCCTCTGGCGTGGACAATGCTTGTCGCCATTGTGGCGGTTGTCTGGTTTGGCGGCACTACCGTCGCCAACCTCAGCCTTTCAACGCAGGCGGTCACGACTGCTCTGTCAAACATGCAGGGCGCAAACGTCCAGATCGAAGGCCGTGTCAGGATTTTGGAAAACAACGCATCGGCCGCACTCGCCCGATATGACGCGCTCAAACAATCGCTTGAAGAAGTCAAAGATCAAGTGCGTGAATCCAACGCGTTGCTTCGGCAAATCTTGCAGGGAAATAAACCATGACCGGCTACACCCTCGGGGCGGCAAGCCTCAAAGAACTCAACGGCGTGCGTCCGCTTCTGGTCGGAACGATCAAGCGCGCGATCACCATATCGAAGGTCGATTTCACGGTGCATGACGGCATCCGCACGATTGAGGAACAGCGCCGCTATGTGGCGGGGGGCGTGTCCAAGACGAT
Organism: Cypionkella sp. TWP1-2-1b2; assembly: GCF_049896245.1. Classification (NCBI taxonomy): domain Bacteria; kingdom Pseudomonadati; phylum Pseudomonadota; class Alphaproteobacteria; order Rhodobacterales; family Paracoccaceae; genus Cypionkella; species Cypionkella sp. TWP1-2-1b2. The sequence goes on from NZ_JAFCTX010000003.1 coordinate 95,839, forward strand.
GAAATCCAAGCACCTCGAAGGCCGCGCCGTTGATCTGGTGCCGTGGATCGACGGCAAGCCGCGCTGGTGGTGGCCGCAGATATATCAGATCGCCGCCGCCATGTGCATCGCCTCGCGCGAACTGAAATCCGCCATTGTCTGGGGCACCGTCTGGGATATGCGGCTGGCTGATCTGGCTCCGGGCGTCACTGATATCGACAAGCTGGCCGAGGCCCTGAAACGCGAAGGGCTGGCCTACAACGTCCGCCATGCTGGGTCTGATTTTCCAGACGGGCCTCACTTTGAGATCACGCCATGATCCAGCCGATCTTTGACTGGCGCTTCATCCTCTGGCTGCACAGCTTCGGCATCGGCATCAAGCGCCGCCCGTAACCTCTCACAATTCCGCGCAAAGCGGCATCCCCCGCCCGAGGGTCAACGGGCGCAAAAAGGAATAGACAGATGAATGTCTTGGCACGTTTTCGCTGCATCGAAATCAAGCATCTTGTGACGAGTTCACCCACTGATCAGATGGCGGCAATCGTTTTCATCCCGGTCTACAATGACGGGAAGGGCAACGAGTCTTGGTCCAAATATACGCCATCCGGCAAACTGGAAATGAACGTCACCAACCCCTCGGCGATCGCGGCCTTTGAGTTGGGCAAGACCTATCAGCTTGAGTTTACGCCGGTCGAATAACCCGCAGGGCGGGTGCATAGCCCGCCCTCATCCCGCCACCTCGAACACCCTCGAGCCATGCGTTTCGCGTGGCCTTTTGGCATAGGAGCCAGCCGATGAATCCTGTCTATATCCGCCTCGGCCTTTACGTTTTTTCGACCGCAATCGCGGCGATCCCTGTCGCCTACGCCGGCCTGATTTCTTACGACATGGCCCGCGATGTCCTCACCATGAAGCCGATGGGGATCCTGTCGTCACTGGCCGGCGGCGGCGCACTTTCCGGCGGCATCTTTGCCGTGTGGGGCAAAAAGTAACCCGATCAAGAACCATATTGGAGGCCATCATGGCTGCTGTATTAGACGAAACGCTGCGCCGGGAATTTTACGCGGCGGCCCTGTCGGGTTTGCTCGCCTCGGGCAAGATCCTTGAGGTGGACATTCTCACCGACGACGCAGGGCAGCCCAAAGGGCACCGGATGGAGCATGGCCCGCTGGTCGCACAGATGGCGGGGGTCATGGCCGTGTTGGCGGTCGCAGCATTCAAAGCGCCGAAGCCGCCGGCTCCGAAGGTGTGACAATGGGCGACCAGCATGAACTGCGGCACTTCAAATCGATGACCTTGGACCTGTGCTGCCGCGCCGTCGAAATCAACGGCACCCGGTTTCGACTGACGGTGGGCGAGTTTACAATCTTGGCCATGCTGACTCGCCGGCCGGGGGCTTTGTTCTCTCGCGATCAACTTCTCGACGCTTTGTATGGCGCAGCCGGCGGATGCTACACAGACCGCACGGTTGATAGCCACATAAAGCGAATGAGGCGGCAGGGCATCACCGGCATCGTGACGCACTACGGCTCAGGCTATTGCTGGGAAGATCGGGTCTTTGAGAAGCGCGACAACGCCATGTATGCGCAAAGACTGACCGTCCCTGTAGTGCCCCCCAGATGCTGCGATCACTGCGGCGCACCGATAAGCTGACACGATCGCGATCAGCTTTGTCCCACACTTCACATCAACTTAAACTTCAAAGGAGGCCACAATGGCTTTTCAATTTTCTGTATCCGCTCGGAATGCGGCGCTTGATGCGATCGAAACTGCGATCGGTGTTTCACCGACGCTTGAACTGCGCAGCGGGACGGCACCGGCCAACTGCGCAGCTGTGGCGACTGGCACTGTGCTGGCGACCATGGCTCTTCCCGCTGACTTCCTCGCTGCGGCTTCGGCTGGTGCAAAGGCATTGCTCGGCATCTGGCAGGATGCCTCGGCTGATGCAGCTGGAACGGTCGGTCACTTCCGTATCAATCAGGGTGGCACCTGTCATTGCCAAGGCTCTGTGACGATCACGGGCGGGGGCGGTGATATGACGCTCGATAACAACGTGCTGGCACTTGCCCAGCAGGTGACGATCACCGCGTTTACGCTGACGGCAGGGGGGGCATAACGCTGTGCCAGCCGCCAATTTTCAGTCAGTGAATGCGGACGGCTGGTCAAACACCTACGCGAGCCCGCCGACATTTGCACCTAATGTCACGCCCGAGTCTTTCACAGTTTCACGCCAGGGCTTTGACATCACGGGCGCGGCGATCACGGTCGCTGAGGATATGATCTGCACGCAGCGCATTCGTCAGCCCTATCCGTCTCAGGCAAGCCTGACGACCAATCTGGTCGCGATGTCGGACTACGTATATTCCACGGACACCATTAGCGGTGTCACCAACAACTCCACCGAAATCAGCCCCAAGCCGATTACAAACTGGGCGCTAACTGATCACAGGGTTGTCGGTAACACCGTGCATCTCGAAGTGGTGGGGTTTCATCGAAACGCCCGTGATCGTGAAGAGATTGCATGCGTGGAGTTCTCGGCCACAGACGGCACGACAACAGTCACGCAAAAAGTCAGCACCTCTATCATCCTTGGTCATCCCGGCGACCAGTTTCCTGTCATCGGCTATGCCTGCGATCTGAACATCTCCACACTTGCCAATCCTGCGACCGTAACCTGCAATGCCAAGGTATACCCGTGGATCGGCGGGCCGGCTGCGGTCGCAGATAGCGCGGCTTCCTCGGTCGCACGCGAGTTCTCACCCCGCGTCTATCTGCGCAATACGACGCTGGCCGCGAACCCGGTCTATGTCTATGTCAACGCCACGACCGGCAATGACACTACTGGGGCTGTCAGCACGACTGCGGCGACAGCAGAGGCCGCGCCGTGCCTCACAATCGCCGGGGCAATCAACCGCCTGCACGGGGTGAACACATCTGTTGATGGCTGCATCATCCGTTTGATGGCTGGCACGCATGTTTTCGCAACAACTGCCATCGTAGCTACTCGCACGCAGAGCGTTGGCGAGTTAATTATTACCCGTGATCCCAACACGACGCGGGCAGCGGCAATCGTGCAATACAGCAGCGTTCGCCCGAGGCTCGGGGCAGCAGGCGGCTGGTTGCGCTACAGTGATGTTTCCATCCAGCGAACAAGCACAGGCACAACGCAGGGAGAAACAGCGTCGATCCTTAAGCTGACATTTGAGAGTGTGAACTACGACAACGGCACTAACAATGCGACCGCCTTGAGTAACTCTGACGCGCAATGGCTTGGAGTAGTATTTTCAAATGTCGTCGGCTGCAACAGCTTCACTGGGGCGTCTACCCGCGAAAACCGTATGTATCGGGGGGTTATTGCGACCCTATCTCAAGCAACAACTTTGGAAGGATGGTTCGTTGTCGGGTCACTATTGACGACTGCCGGGTCGCTTTCCTTTGGTACGCGGTCGGCATCCGGGGCTATCGTCGCCTTCAACAAGTTTTCAAGCGCACCTGTCGCGTCGACTTTTTCGGTCGGCTCGTCCAGCGATGTGATTGGCGCAGCCTTTGTTCAGAATATCGTAGAATATGTGAGCGCCACGTCGAACACCTCGCTCTTTCTTTGCGCAGATGCCGCAACGGGCAATACCCAACACGTAGTCATTCATAGCAACACATTTACCGGGTTTTACAATAACGGGCGGAGCAACTTGTTCTATGACGAAGGTGCCACCCCCCGGACGAACAAACTCCATTCTGTGCGCGGAAACATCCATGTGCAGGTCAACACCAAGGGCGACGTTTTTGTTACCAACGGCGCACGCGTCGGAAACTGGGCATACCTCTATGGCGTTGGCTGCGAAGCGGAATTTTCGCAATTCATCGATGCAGGCAATGGCGGTCTGGGCACATCGTTTGCGCAAGCCTACGCTGGCCTTGCGGCTAACCTCGGCACCAGCCCCACGGCCCGGAACGACCCTCTTTTCGTGTCAAACCAAGGCACAACGTCTGGCCCTATGGCTGGCGCAGGCGGCGGAAATTATGCGCTGCAAGCTGGCAGCCCCTGCGCAGCAAAGGTCAAACGCCCTCCGCTTCGGTTTGATATGGCGGGCGCTACCAGATCGGCAACATTAGCGACTATCGGCGCTTATGAAATTGTCGTCTCGAATATTGTGGGCACGGCATCAGGCACCATCGGATTTACTGGCGCAGCACAGGGCGCGGCACCGGCGCTTGGGGCGTCCTCGGGTGGCGTGGCAATCACTGGGGCAGCACAAGGCATTGCCCGCGCAGATGCTCAAGCCGCTGGGGCCGTCGCATTTACCGGGGCAGCCTCAGGCGTTTCCATCGTCGTAGGTGCTGCTGCGGGGTCGATCGCCTTCGCGGGCGCATCCGCTGGCGCAGCAAATGTCAACGGCGCGGCGTCGGGCACGTTGCCCCTCACCGGAGCAGCTGCTGCTATCACAGGTGCTGCGTCGATTGGTGCTGCGTCCGGGCTGGTTGCATTGAGCGGCATGGCGGCTGGGTTGGCACCGGCGACGGGCGCGGGGGCAGGTGCGATCAGCCTGACCGGACAGAGTCAGGGTATCGCTCCTGCCGCCGCTATGGTGGCGGGCGTAATCAGCTTTGCAGGATCGGGGCAGGCCGCAGCTTTGGCACGCGGAGCCAGCACAGGAGCGCTTGCATTTGCGGGCGTATCTCTCGGCATGACAATAATCGTCGGCTCAGCATCGGGTGCCGTAAATTTCACGGGCACGGCCCGAGCCGGCGCTGTAACGGCTGGCGCCATCGCGATGTTCCGCGTGCCAGCATTCTGGGCGCTGCACACCACAACTGCCGCATGGCGGATCTACAATATCCCGGCCCAATGGAGAGCGGCATGACAATCACCACCTACGCGAATGACAGCCTGATCATCGACTTTCCGGTGACGTTCCCCACCACCGGGCCTGTGACCGCTCTGGGCGGTGTGGCCTCGGTGTCGGCGGATTTGCTGACCGGCGGGGCTGCCATCGTCGCGGCAACCAGCATGGCGGGCAGCACTGTCACCGCGACTTGGGTAGCCGGTGCGCTGGCTGTGGGAATCTACCGCGTGCAGCTCAAGTTGACGATTGCGGGCCAGGTGCAGACGGTGGCCGAGGTGAAGCTGCGGGTATTGCCGAGTAACGCATGAACGGTCACGAAATCCGCCAGTTCAAAACCCTTACCCTCGATCTGTGCTGCAAGGCGCTGGAGATCGGGGAGTTGCGCCACCGGCTGACGTTCAGCGAGTTCGCGATTGTCGAAATGCTTACCCGGCGACCCGGCGTGCTGTTCTCGCGCCAGCAACTCATGGATGCGATGTATGGCGACGGCGCGGGCTATTACACCGAGCGCACCGTCGATAGCCACATCAAGCGCATCCGGCAGCAGGGCATCACCGGCATCATCTGCCACTACCGGACCGGATATTGCTGGGAGGATCGGGTGACGGTTCGCTCTGGCAAGCCCGGAGCCAGCCCGCGCGAGAAGACGGCTGCGGCGGTGATCCAGCCGAGAGTCTGCGCGCATTGCGGTGCGCCCATAGGCGACCACAAGTAAGGCGGCTCATCTGCCGAAAAACAACAAGTGAGAACGCGCTTGCCAGAATCGCGCGCCGTTCGCTATCCGTTCCGCATGGCCGATCTGCTTTTCCATCCCGCCGCAACGCATGTTCTGGTGACCTACTGGCGATGCCGGCATGAAGTCACTCAATATCCTAGCGATGTGCCGGATGGGATCGAGGCGTTAGCGTTTCAGCTACGGCACCAAGTCGTCCGGGTAATACGAACAACAGGAGCGTGGACATGCTGCTAAAACACTAAAGTTGCGACTGATTCAACAAAACTGGAACGCTAAGGATGTTCTTCCATTTATTGACCTTGTATTCGACCATTACATCAATTTTACTTGGTGACTGGAATATCAGTGGTTGGAAGGCAAGCGGGATTAAGTCATGACCTTTAATTTTGGCTTCAATATCAATGCCAAAGTCGTGTTTAATCTCATTAGTCGACACTCGGAACTTTAAGCTATGTGGACCCGCTGAAGGAAAAACTACTCTAACAAGTATAGACAAATTAAGTACAGCTGGAAACGCTCCGACATTGAGTTCGGAGCCGTAAATACCCACCGCAATAAGTTTGTTATTGTCCTCTCGCCGAATCAAATCGCATAGAATCGCATATGCAGCCGTTGCATTAGACACTGGCGTTTTCCTTAATTACAATCACGGTTCCTGCAGAAGTTGGTGACACGTACATTCCACCCATAGGAGGATGCAGGTGAACTGAGGTGGTTGTGACGTTACTTTGCCTGGTTGTTGCCGGCGCAGGTGCGAATGAACTATCCATTTTCCGCGTCTTCAAATCAGGGTCTCCCGTGAGCCACGTGGGTCGAGTTAGATTTGCAGGTGAACCTAAATCTGGATCTTGAGTGTCCAAACATACAAGATTGCCGTTTATCGCGAACAGAAGTTTGGCGGCAGTATCGATGGTCCAATTGCCTGGCCCGCCCAAGTGTCGATGGAGCTGACCCCTGTCAATTTTCAATTTTTTGGCTAGTTCAGCCTGAGATAGGCCACTACGATTGAATTCACTCATAACCATATGATAAAAATCATTGCGAAGTTTACGACCCACGTAACTGAGCACGGTGGGTGGTATTGCTCCATCGCCAATAGGTTTAGACAATGTATACATTTTGACTCACATGCTCCGCTGGGTTAAAACTAAAAAAGGGTTTATCGTCTGGAAATAGAGAGTTCCAAACGAATTGCGCCTCGACCAGAGCCTCACTAAAGTGGCGTTCGTCTTTACTACCAAGTTCAGCTCTCGTGCGTATCGTAAGGCCAACAAAGGTGTCCGCCTCGGTGAACGCACCGAAAAGCCGCATAGCGGGTGAAGGGGCCAAACTTCGCACATCAAATATTCCCATTTCGACAGGATCAGTTCGCGCCATGAATGCAATTTTCTTTTTCTCAAAGGGGTGGTCTCCGAACGAAATAAACTGTCCTGACACGAAGTTATCCACATCCTGCAGCAGCCCTGCTAGCCTCTTGTCGTGACTAGAGCGCCCCGACATCGCAGCGTAAAGTCGATCTGCAAGCTTAGCCTCCAAAAACATGGTGCGGTGACAGGATTGACCCTTGATCTGTGGGGGAACATGGACCACTCGCCCGTCTCTGTTAAGATTATTTAACACGTCTCGTGTTGACATATAAATCAATTTTCCTTTGGGTCAATACACCGGATGCTCAAAAAACGTGCCACAACGCGTCCTACAGAGCGAAGAAAACAGATAGTTGTTCTGGTGACACACTCTTAGCTAACTTCGTCGTCTCGTCAAATAGCCCCCCACGAAACGAGAGCTCCATCTGGCAACGGTCGCTGGAGCAGCTTTGCTTCCATCCAAGGCCAACTTAGCCAGCCCTGCCACTCATCCGGCTCGGTCAAGATCACTGGCATAGCTTTGGGATGTATTTCCGCGACTTCTGCATTTGGCTCGGTGGTCAGAAATGCAAATAGGTCGTCGGTCGTTGGCCCATCCTTTAGCTTTCGGACCGACCTCCACTTCGGCACCCAAATTCCCGCGAAGAATGCGGGGCGACCATCCGCAGGCGCAAACCATGCATAGCCTGCTCCCTTGCCTTTCCGGGGTTCTGAGAAGCGGTCCAGCGGCACAAGACAACGGTTCGCGGGTGTCAGCCAACGACGCCAGTGCGAGCTGGCTGTGTTGCGGATGTTTGTCACGCCTCGATCAATGCCACTGGCACTGTGAAATTGCTGGGGCGATGGCATTCCCCACCGTGCCCGTTGCAAGGCATGCCCTTGTGGCGTGGCTGTGATGATGGCCCCCATGCGATCAGGATAGACGTCTCCCGGCTCAAGGTTGCCCGCCCGGTTATCCAGATCGGCGAACAGCTGCCGCATGGCTTCCACACCGCGGGTCATGTTGTAGAGATTGCACATCCGCGCGGCTCCTCTCGAATCGTCGTAGTTCAAGGCTTACCACGTCACCAGCGCTTTTTGATATTGTCAGAATCGCCGGACGTTCGCTATTCGTTCACAAATGACGAAAGCCCAGCATGATCTACACATCACCTGCGCCTGCGGCCACACTGTCCAGATACGGGCCGAGGATATGCCTGACGGTTGGACGGATGAAACTGGCCTGAATTTCCACGCTTGGATATTTGATCGGATGCGCTGTCGCAGGTGCGGGCGATGCGGCAGGCCACAGTCCACGAATATCTCGCCCGTCGAAAACCGCAGCAAGGGCATGTCGCGGACTTAGCCCGTCAATGCTCGACGGTCACAGCTATCGCGCCAAGCCCATCCGCCGGGCAGCCAAACAATTCCGCCGCGTCGTCTACGGTGAACGTCTCGGCACCATCTCCGACGACAGTATATCCTAGCGCTGTACAGAGGGCTTGCGCTTCGGCCTCGCTACTTGCCTTGCCGATGATCCTAGAATGATCTTTGCCATCAACAGCAGTCGGCACTGCGATGACATGGTACTGCGGCATGATCGGCCCTCCCTAGCTGATGATCCGTTATAGGCGATTCTTTTTCGCTACTCCATCTTGTTCCCAAATTCTCGATTTGTTCACGGTAAAACAGGTCAAATTTGAGCGGACGTTGGGAACGCAATATTGATTGCACGTCGAGAGTTAGGGGTGTTTCTGTCTCGTTTACACCGAGAATGTCGGCGGTTCGAGCCCGTCACGACCCACCATTTTCAATGACTTAGCGGATTGGTCGGCCTCGTGTTCCCTATCCAAGGGGGACGGTTCCGAATGTCTGGAATAAGCAGCATGGTGGCGGCGTTCATATGTTCGCCTTTTGCCCGCCGCGTGTAGTGCTTTGCCATACGCTCGGAGAGGTGGCCAAGCATGGATTTCACCCGGTCAATCCCGCCAAAGATGTCTGGATTTCGCGCGATGGCATTGGCAACCATGGTGGCGTTTGTGTGGCGCAGGCCGTGGAACGTGGGCTGGAAAGCGCATTTAGCATGTTCAGCCACCGTGGCGGGGCGCAGCTTCCGGCGGATCAGTTCTTTGGTCCACGACGCGCCGAATCCTCAAGGCGTCCAAGGCTTGTCGCGCGAGTTGGTCAGCAGTGGGTGCTTGGGGTCCACAATGGCAGCTTTGCGGCGCGCAGCGCGCTCGATGTCGATAACGGCCAGCACTACGGGATGCAGCGGCACAGGCACCGGAGTGCCTGTCTTGCCTTTAGGCTGTGATGGCGACAGCGCATCCATGATCGCCTTGATGTAAGGCGTGCGGCTGGTCGAGAGGGTCCGGCCCCGGACGCCGCCCGCGATGACAGAAAACGATGCCGATCTGCCCATTCAGAAACCGTCATTGCCGGATCGGGGGTCAGCCCACGCGCCCAGGCCCGGCGAATATCGTCGGCACCGCCATAGCTATCAGCGAAGCTCAATCTTTACCTCTGCCATCTCGGAGGGTGCGTCCGCAGGTAGCGATCCAGCACCTGTTCCATTGCATGGGCCTCGATGCCCAGTTCGGCCGCCATGTTGGCAGCGATCCGGGGCGGCCAGTTCAGCCATGCATCCAGTTCGCGCCGCGCCAGATCGAACACCTGCGTCGTGGCCCGTGCCCGGTCGACCAACTCGCCCGTCAGCTTTTACAGTTTGATCTTGCCGGTCTGCGCCTGCAGCACCTCGTTCGCCATTCTGGCACGCAGAAGCGAAATATCACCGCCGCCAGTTTCCCCCTGTCCGTCGCCGCCAACCTCGCGCAGTGTTTCGGGCACCGCCTCGATGGCGGCGCGCGGCACAGGCTTTGTGGCCGTGGCTCGCGTGGTGGAAACTGCGGTCTGGGTGCCCGGCGCGATGGATTGCAGACCCCCGCTGCTTGGCCATACCGGTTTGCGACGACCAATCCTGATCCGCTTTCACTGGATCAATGGTGCCGTCGGCCTCGACGCTGACCCTGCCGCTGGCAATCGCTTTGCGCACGTCAGTTTCCGAAATGCTGCGATTCGCCGCAGAGGCGCTGCGTGAAAGACCCATGCCGTCCCCGACTGTTTTGGTGATTTATTGATGGCGAACGGGCGGTCCTGCCACGCTGGCCAATGCCCAAGTATGGGTTAACGCTGCAGGAGCCGTGTCAGCATGTGGCGGACGTGATCCTGACCGCCGAAAAAGATGGCAAGAATGCGGACCCGTTGTTCCACTTCGTCAACTTCGAACCAATAGATGGCCCGGTCAATCGTCAGGTGTCGTAGCCCCGGTCGCAGGTCGTCGTGGCGCTCACCACGATGTGGTACCCCACCCAGCCGGTCGGCTTCCTGGCGAATGTCGCGGATGCGGTCCTCGCAATGGTCCAGTGCCGCTTCGACACTTTCGCCAAAGCTGCGGTAACTCTCGAACAGGTAGTCGAAGATCAGGGCGAAATCACGCTGGGCTTCCGCCGAAAACTCAATTCTGAACCGCATGTGCGCGGCGCTTCTCAATGAACATACGCGAAATCGACTTATCCATCTGGGCGCCTGTGACAAACGCGCCCGCACTGCGTTGGTCCAGCAGTGCTTTCAGGGCCGACCGTTGTAGATCTTCATCCTGCACCCGTTGCCGCAGGAGATCGATCCCTTGTTGCAGCACTGCGCTGACGCTTGAATAGCGCCCGGCTTCGACAAGTTCTTTGGCGAACGTGTGCTGCTCGTCGGTGAGCGAGATCGAGGATTTGATCGTCATGTCCGGTCTCCTTTGTCACAAAGTAGTACCAAGTAGCACCACGGTCAATCTTTCTGACCACCCACATCTTCATTTGTCGCTTCTAATCCAAAACCAGTGAATAGCTGGTGCTCCGCCCGCCAGCTGCATCCTTTGCCAGAACGCCGTGGGTCAACAGATCATCAATGTCTCGCAGGGCGGTATCCTGCGAACACTTGGCAAAGACCGCCCATTTCGAAGAGGTGAGCTTGCCCTCGAACCCGTTTAACAGGCGGTTCAGGATCGTGCGTTGCCGGTCGTTGAAGGCCAGATCACGATGCCCTTCCCAAAACCGCGCCTTGGTCATGATTGAGGCCAGAGTCTGCTCTGCGCCATCAAAAGCGCGGTCGAGGCAGGCGAGGAACCATAGGGTCCACTGTGTCACGTCCAGATCGCGTTTCTGGATCTGCTCAAGAATCTCGTAGTAGGCTTTTCGCTCGATCCGGATTTGCGCCGACATGCTGTAGAACCGTTGCGCCGTGCCCTCGGACCTCGCCAGCGCCATGTCGGCGATGGCGCGTGCGATGCGGCCGTTGCCATCGTCAAACGGGTGGATGGTCACGAACCACAGATGGGCGAGGGCGGCCTTCAGAACTGGATCAACGGTTGCGGCGCTGTTGAACCAGTCCAGAAACGCCTGCATTTCCGCGTCGAGCCGTTGGGCTGCGGGGGCTTCAAAATGCACCCGTTCCCGGCCCATCGGCCCGGATACAACTTGCATCGGTCCGGTTTGATCTTTTCGCCACGCCCCGACAGTGATGCGGGTCATGCCGCTGCGCCTGGTCGGAAACAGGGCTGCGTGCCATCCGAACAATCGATCCGGTGTCAAAGGCTCAGCATAGCGCTGCGTGGCGTCCAGCATCATCTCGACCACGCCTTCAACATCGCGGTCCTTGGGGGCCAGTGCGCCAATATCGATGCCAAGCCGTCGTGCAATGGAGGACCGGACCTGTTCCTTGTCCAGCATCTCGCCTTCGATCTCGCTGGATTTCAGCACATCTTCGGTCAAGGTTTGCAGGACGGCTTCGGTTTGCAACTGAAAGCCCAGCGCCTCCATCCGCCCCATCAGCCGACCTTGGCGGTGGCGGACGGCGGCCAGTCGCGCGGTGAGCGCGTCATTGCGCCATCGGTAATTGGGCCAATCAGTCAGTTCGTGGGTGTAAGTTGTCATTCGCCGCACCTCTTGCGGTGAACATACGCTGTATTCGCCGCAAGGCGCAATCTATTTCACCGCACGCCTTGCGGCGAATAGGGCAGGTATTCACCGCATTGCGGTTCGGTCACGCCGAAAGCGCGCTGTGATGCCGGCTTTCGCTCGGCCACGATCTCACAAAAAGCACGACCAGCACCGTCCAGCGTGGCTATCTGGACCGTGAACCGCTGCCATCTCTCCACCGCCACGTCAATGTAGGCCGGATTGAGTTCGATCCCAAGGCAAACCCGCCCGGTGGTTTTCGCCGCGATAAGGTTGGTGGCAGATCTGGTGAACGGTTCATAGATCGCTGGCAGGACTGGAGTTGTTCAGGATCGGGCGGCGCATGCATGCGACCGGCTATGGGGTGCCATGCACGGTTTCGGCATCCTGATCCCGGCTGGAAATATGCCAGAGCGTCGTCTGTTTGCGGTCGCACGCCCAGTGGCCTTTGCCCTTTCTGCGCACCGCATACCAGCAAGGCTCATGCTGCCAGTGGCAATCGCCCCGGCTTAGAACAAGCCGTTGCTTGGCCCAGATGATCTGGGAACGGATGGCAAAGCCCGAAATCGCAAGGCTTTCAGCAACCACCGTCGCGTGCAGCGCACCGTGCCAGACATAGGCGACATCGCCGGGAATCAGTGCCCAAGCCTCGCGCCAATCGGCACGATTATCGTTCAGCACCTTGCGGGTGCGCTTGGTCGCGGATGCGTTGGTCTGGTTGCGCCAAGCCGGATCGTATTCCACAGCGCAAGGCAGATCGGTCACCATCAGCATCAGGCTGGCCGCCCCGAACAGCCGAGAGACGTCGGTGGCCACGGTGGAATCACCGCACAGCAAACGATGTGGCCTTGTGATCCACAGATCGCGGGGCCGCGAGATTGGATCGACCGGGGGGCTGGTATATCGTCCTCGCCATCGACAGCATCGCCGACGCCGGGGGGCTCCAAATCTGACAGCAGAAGATTCGGTTCCTCGTGCGCAAACCCGATCAGGTCAAGGTCGAAATCCATGTCCTGCAAGGTGGCCTGTTACGTTCGAAGAAGGTCTTCGTCCCAACCGGAATTCTTGGCGGTACAGTTGTCGGCGATGATCAATGCCCGGCGCTGGGCGTCTGAGAGGTGAACCAGCACGATTACCGGCACTTCGGGCAATTCCAGCATCTGGGCGGCACGCAAACGATCATGCCCGGCGATGATCACGTTGTTGACGCCAATCAAGATCGGGTTGGTGAACCCTAACTCGGCAATCGAGGCCGCAATTAGGGCAATCTGTTCCTCGGAGTGGGTCCGCGCATTGCGGGCACGCGCCGCTGGATGCTTGCCGCTTATGCCTCGGGCGAAATCCGCGTCACCGTGACTGTCGCCGTGCTGACCGAAGGCTGGGATCATCCCCACCTTCTGTGTCGTGCTGCTGCGCCCCAGTTCCTACAAGTTGACCATGATCCAGATGGTCGGGCGGGACTTGCGCACGGTGGCCCCGAGCAATATCCGGGCATCGTCAAGACCGACCGCATCGTGCTGGATTTCGGGACGTCGAGCCTGATCCACGGCACGCTGGAACAGGATGTCGATCTGGACCGCAAGACCGAAACCGGGGAGGCCCCCCACCAAAGCCTGCCCAGCATACAAAGCTGAAAACCCGCTCGCGGCCTCAGAATGACCGCTGTGCGGCGGCTTTCCCGCGTAAAGTCGCAGAGAGCGGCGAAGGGGGATCAGCGCCATGGCGGGCTGGCCATCGAACTGGCAGAGTGGACACTGCACCAAACATCGCGCACGCCGGATTGGCGGTGGGCATCCAAGACGCTGGCCCCTTGCAGACGCGACAAGTCCACGGCCTTTGGGGTAACGCTGAGGCGTTCGATGTACTGGCCAGCCATGTCACGGCAACGCTCGGGTGCGCTGGTTGACCAGATCACCTCGACGGTTCGGGCGTCACGTTCGGCGCTGTAAGGGTCAGGTCGGCGCGGGGTGTCAGCATTTCTGTCGTGTCAGGCATTTGGAACGTCTCGGTTTGCAACGGGCGACGGCGGACCGAAACTTAGGCCAAGCGCGTCGGTTCGTGCCTTGTCGGCGGCAATTTCGGCATCGGCCTGTTCAGCGTTGTAGCCCCGCTTGGAAATTGCCTGACGGCGGCTTTTGAAACCTGCGTTGGTGGCGAGTATTCTGGCCACGACGTCCTTCTTGGGAGCCCACATAGTCGAATTTTGGCGGCAGCCACTTGCAGGCGAGATAGGAGACTGGGGCACGGTCGAAGTCCCGCGCGGGCAGATCGCCCGACAGGACAGCCAGCCGCACAAAGCGGTCCCAGACCGGAGGACAAAATAGATGCACGACGACATTGTGTTGCAACTGCTCGACATTGTGTTGCAACTGCTCGGCGCGCCGCCGAAACTCGATCAGCCCAGCGCGGATTGAGCAGTAGGTAACGCCCTTCAGATCAACGGAAACCAGCTTATCGGGCAAGCCGATGCCAGTAGGGCAAGCCGATGCCAGCGGCTGCGCTGCGAAGGTGGTTCTTGACGAAGGGGCCATAGGCGTTGCTATCGGTCTGGTTGGAAAACCTGATATCATCTTGCGCCTGCGAGAAGACGTCGGGCAGGATTTGTCCTGCATGGCAGGTCAGCGTATTGCCAGCAACACCGGCGTGCCGATCCCGCAGCAGGTGCTAGCAACGCCTGCACTCGGCTTGGGGCCAAGTTTGATCGAGTTGTATGACCGACAGTACAGCACCTTGGTTCAGACCGATCTGGCAGAGGGAGACTTGCTTGGTCCGGCTTCTGCCGCCGCGGCCACGGTGCCCCTTGCCATGGCCCTGCCAGAGGGCGCGTCGATTAAGAGTGCGGGCGATGCCGAGGTGATGGCCGCGATATTCTTCAGCTTTGCACTGGCGATAGGGGCCGGTACCTTGCTGGTGGAGTTTGCCATCGAAGGCATCAGGAATGGTCTGCACCGCGACCATGCGATCATGGAATCCGGTCACAAACGGGCGCGGCGGATCATCATGACCTTTATGCCATGATCGCAGGCATGGTGCCCCGCGCCTTTGCCTTTGGGACGGGCCGAGAGTTTCGTGTAGCCATGGCTGTGGCATTGACCGGCGGGCTTCTGTTGACGACGCCGCTATCGCGCTGTGCGTGCCATCGCTGTTCTGCGGCATCAACAGGCTGAAAATCCACTTGCGACGTGGCCTTGTTGTGGTTTTGGGTGCGAACCAGCCCCGCCCAGTCCGGCCCAGCCCCGCCCAGCGTCGTCAACCGGCATGCCTGACTGCCCCGCGCCGCGACCGGCCAGTTTGCAAGATAAGCGTGTGTCCGCCTACGCCAGTTGTATGTCCAGGTTGCATTCGCTAGGTCTGTAACTTGAAGGCCGCTCGGGTTGGAACCTTGGCGGCCATGTCATCAAGACAATCCGACATGTTCGAGGCCGCGCTGGCCAAAGCCGGTGCAGTGGTCGGCAAAACCATGGTTCATGTGAGAGGAACCAGAAAATGACCAACCTTGAAGCAATCTTTCCGGTCAATCGGCATGCTTTGTATACAAAGCAGCGCTACCCGGCGGCAATCCGATCGGGTGTTGGTGTTTTCGTATCCGGACAGCTGGGAAGCAGAGCCGACGGCTCGGCCAAGCCAGACGATGAAAACCACGAGGCACTTGCTTTTGACAATCTGATTGCTTTGCCGAAAGCGGCTGGGTGCAGCCTGAACGATGTCGTTGATGTCACGTTCTTCCGTACCGGTCCGACACCATCTTTGCAGTTCGTGATCGGTTCATCACCGATATACCTTTTCCGAACCGGGCGGCGGTCGGCGTGAACTGGCTGGCGGATTTTGAGATCAAGATCGTAGCCCGCGTCTCGCAAGCCGCGTGAGTGTCGCCACGGTCATCAGCTAAATCATGGATGCGACCCTCGCTGCGTTTTCATCGTGAGGGATGGGATACCAGCTTCAGACAAGGATTTTACGACAGATGACGCCACAATTTTACAAACCACTGCGTGCTGCAGTTGGCGTAGTGTTCAGCCTGCTGCTCGCCGGGCCCGGATACGCGCAGGACGCCGAAACACATCTTGCCGATACTATCAGTGCGCTTGAAACCAGCCTCGACGCGCGCATCGGTGTGCTGGTCCGCGATAGCGGGTCGGACTGGCAATGGGGCCACCGCGCGGAGGAGAGGTTCCTGATGGCCAGCACGTTCAAATCCGTGCTTTGTGCAGCCGTACTTGACCGTGTGGCCGCGGGCACGCTGTCGCTGGACGAACTTGTAAAGGTGCGCCCGCAGGACATCCTCGAATACGCGCCGGTCACCGAGGCGCATTCGGGCGGGACCATGCCGGTTGGCGAGTTGTGCCGTGCAGCGCTTGACATGAGCGACAATACCGCCGCCAACCTGCTGCTCGACCGGCTGGGTGGCCCGCAGGAGGTCACGTCATTTCTGCGCCGCATCGGCGATTCCGTCACGCGGCTCGACCGCAAAGAACCTGATGTGAATCTTTTCGACCCCGCAGACCCGCGCGATACCACCAGCCCCAAAGCGATGCTGTCG
Source organism: Cypionkella sp. TWP1-2-1b2 (assembly GCF_049896245.1). Classification (NCBI taxonomy): domain Bacteria; kingdom Pseudomonadati; phylum Pseudomonadota; class Alphaproteobacteria; order Rhodobacterales; family Paracoccaceae; genus Cypionkella; species Cypionkella sp. TWP1-2-1b2. The sequence continues at coordinate 112,287 of NZ_JAFCTX010000003.1, forward strand.
ACATGGCAGGCGATGCTGCTAGGCGACGCGCTGCCCGCCGCGTCTCGCTCGCAACTGACAGACTGGATGAGCGGTGGCGCTGTGACGGGCGGGTTGATCCGGGCCAGCACCCCCACTGGCTGGCAAGTGGCGGACAAGTCGGGCAGCGACGACGGCTTTACCCGCAATCTGGTGGCGATGATCTCGCCCCCCGACCGGGCACCGTATTTTGTGGCTATCTATATCTCGGATTCGCCAACGGATTTTGAGACACGGAATGCCGCGTTGATCGAGATCGGTGCCGCCGTGGTCGAGGTTCTCAAAAGCCGTTGAGGCGATGGCCTAATGTATTTGCAATGGTCGTTGGTGACAAATGGCGCGGAAACGACCGACCGGCTGGTGTTGAAAATCCTGAAACCAATCTGGTCTAGTGGCAATTTACGGAGCGGACCGCCGCGCATAATGCCGCTTCCAAAGGCAATCCGGGCGCGGGCAAGCCATCCGACAAGATCATCGCTGAGGCCGCTGACATGTGGGCCTTTGCAGCGCATTGGGCGGGGCTGGAGGTGGGGGCGGCCCCGGTGGGCGAATGAACAGTGCCCCGCGTGCCACGATCAACCCTGAACCGGAGACGATCATGACCAACCATCTTTCGCTGCGAAAGCTATGTCTGGGCGCGTTTCTTGCGCTGCCGCTCTGGACGTTAACCCAGCCCCTTTTTGCGCAAACGGAGTCCGCAACAGCGATGAAATCCCTCAAATATCCTGAAACCGAACGCGGCGATGTTGTCGATGATTACTTTGGCACCGAAGTCGCCGATCCGTATCGTTGGCTGGAAAACGAAGCCAGCAGCGATGCTGCTGTGGCAGATTGGGTCGCCGCCCAGAACAAAGTCACCGAAGACTATCTCGCGACGCTGCCCGGGCGCGCTGTGTTCCGCGAACGGCTGGCCGTGCTGTTTGATTATGACCGCATATCCTCGCCCTACAAACGCGGCGATCGCTATTTCTACACCCGCAATTCCGGTGCTGAAAATCAGGGCGCGCTGTATGTGCGTGATGGCGTCGACGGTGAGGACCGTGTCCTGATTGATCCCAACACCTGGTCTACAGATGGTGCTACCGCCCTGGCGGAATGGATGCCGTCCGAGGACGGCGCCTATGTTGCATACGGCGTGCAGGAGGGTGGGTCAGACTGGCGCACCATCAATGTGCTGGATGTGGCGCGAGGCGAGATGCTTGAAGACACGGTCAAACGGGTCAGGTTTACGTCCATTGAATGGGCTCGCGATGGCGCAGGCTTCTTTTACGCCCGCTTTGCTGATCCCGCCGAAGGGGCGTCAGCGCAGGCGGCGATTGTGGGCCATTCCATCTATTTCCATGCGCTTGGCACCGCCCAGTCAAAGGATCGGCTTGTGTATGCAACACCCGATCAGCCGAATATGCTGCATACATTCAGCATCACCGATGACGGGCACTATATTGCCATTGCGTCCACGTCGGATACCAAGACAAATAGTCTGACATTGGTGGACCTTGCGCAAAGCGATTGGCCGATCCTCCCGATCATCACCGACTTCACTGGTCAGTGGGGTGCCATCGGCAATGTCGGCACAACATTCTACATTATGACGAACAAGGATGCCGACCGCTACAAGATCGTGACGCTGAATATCGCGGACCCCGACGCTGATTTTGTCGATCTGATCCCCGAGCAGAAAAACATCATGAATGACGCATGGATGGTCGGGGGTATGCTGCTGACGTCATCGCTCGACAATGCGACCGCACTGATCAGTCGCTACAAGCTTGATGGCACGCCCGATGGCGAGGTGAAACTGCCCGGTATCGGCAGTGCGGGTGGGTTTCGCGGTGATCCGCAGGACAATGAGGCCTTCTTTATCTTCACCAGTTACAACATGCCCACCACCGCCTACCGCTATGACGTTGCAGCCAACACCTATTCTGTCTGGATCGACCCGGATGTGGCCACAGATCTTGACCAGTTTGTCGTAGAACAGCAGTTTTTCACCTCAAAGGACGGCACCGAGATGCCGATGTTCCTCGTGCGGCGCCGCGATGTGGCCGGTGCTGCACCGACGCTGCTCTATGCTTACGGAGGTTTTGGCATCAACTTGATCCCGGTTTATTCACCCCCGCAACTGGCGTGGGTCGAACAGGGCGGCGTGATTGCCGTCGCCAATATCCGCGGCGGTGGTGAATATGGCGGTGCGTGGCACGACGCCGGGCGCAGGCTGAACAAGCAGAACGTGTTTGATGATTTCATCGCGGCTGGTGAGTATTTGATTGCGGAGGGGATCACCCCGGCGGGTGGGCTGGCCATTCAAGGAGAATCCAATGGCGGGCTGCTGATCGGGGCGGTCGTCAATCAACGCCCTGATCTGTTTGCGGCTGCCCTTGCCGGTGTCGGCGTCATGGATATGCTGCGCTATAACCAGTTCACCAGCGGGCAACTGTCGGTCGACGAATACGGCGATCCGGCGGTGGAGGCGGATTTCCGCAACCTGCTGGCCTATTCGCCGTACCACAACATCGCACCGGGGCAAGATTACCCCGCGATCCTTGCCACCACCGCCGATACAGATGATCGCGTGGTGCCCGGCCATACCTTCAAATATGTCGCCGCCCTGCAAGCTGCCGATCTTGGGCCAATGCCGCGCCTTGCCCGTATCGAGACCCGCGCCGGGCACGGGGCAGGCAAGCCGATCGACAAGGTCATCGCCGAAACGGCAGATCTATGGGCCTTTGCCGCGCATTGGACGGGGCTGAAAGTGGGGGCGGTGATGGGTGAATGATCACAGCACGGAGCATCGTTTAATGTATGTGAAGGGTCTGTTCTTGCCAGACAGATCGCACACCGAAGGCGAATAGGTCGCAAAACAAAGAAATCAGCATGTCCAGTTCCAAGCCCCCCACTATCACCGCCTTTGCCCAATCGCCCGATGAAGGTCAGGGACTGGCGCGCGACATGCGCGTTCGCTGGGCATTGGAAGAAGTGGGGCAGCCGTACGACGTTTGCCTTGTGTCGTTCGCTGCGATGAAAGAACCTGCGTATCGGGCCTTGCAGCCATTCGGGCAGATCCCGAGTTACCAAGAGGGCGATCTGATCCTGTTCGAGTCGGGCTCAATTATTTTGCATATTGCACATCACCATGCGGGCCTTCTGGCAGCCAATGCGAATGTCCGCGCGCGCGCAATCACATGGATGTTCGCAGCCCTTAATACGGTTGAACCGCCCATTGTCGAACTGGAACAGGCATCTTTTCTGAAGCTCTACAAGGCTTGTCACGCACAACTTATCCCAATCTTGGAAGATCGCGTGCGTGCCCGACTGGGCGAGCTGTCCAACCGGCTTGGTGATGCCGACTGGCTTGACGGCGCGTTCAGCGCCGGTGACCTGTTGATGGTCATGGTGCTGCGTCGGTTGGACGGAACGGGCATAGTGGAGGAATATCATAACCTTGGCGACTATGTCGCCCGCGGCGAAGCGCGGCCCGCTTATCAGCGTGCTTTTGCCGCTCAGTTGGCGGTGTTCAAGGGCAAGGCTTAGACCGGCTGATGCCGGTGATCGCGTCGTGCCCGGCGATACATTCTTCTATTTTGCAACTTTGCAGGCCGCTGATCTCGGCCCAATGCGGCGTCTGTCTGGTTTTGAAACCCGCGATGGGCATGGGGCGGGCAAGCAGATCGGCAAGGTGATCGTTGAAACCACTGACCTGTGAGCGTTTGGGGCGCATCGGGCGGGGCTGGAGGTGGGCCTGAGCGAACACTACCGTCCGAATTGACTAGGTGCGCGGGCCAAGGCTTGCCCATCGTCACCTGACAATCAGAACATCGTGCAGTAGCGCCGACGTTTCCGGGCAGTAAAGCGCAACAGAACCCTCCCTGTTGTCCCTCGCCGTTGCGGGCATCTCGACCACCAGGCTGTCGTGCGGCACTAACCAGAAAGTCCATTCCCAAGCCATTCGGGCGGTAACTTCGGCACACTTAAACCGAGCGGGGTCAGTGATGTAGGCCGCCGCGATCCAGTCAAACGGATAGAACCCCGCTAAGCCGACGTCGTCGTTCCAGAAGGCCAGCCAATCCCTGGCGGTGTACGCGACCCATGCATGCGATGGACTTTGCCGGGCGAGGCTATCGAGGTCAGCAGCGGTGATCATCGTCGCTCGGGCCGCGTCATAGGGGATAAGGGTCATCGGCAGGCGCATCGCCAAAACGGCCCGTGTGGCTGCGGAATCGACCGATACGTTCAGGTCACGAAAGATCGGGCCATGGCCAAACAACGCGCCGGTGCCTTTGCCTTCGGTCGGGTGAAACAGATGACCCGCCCGGTGGCCCATCACGGCGACAATCCGCGTCACATTGCGCTGCAGGTCGGGACGGCCCTCCAGCGCCGAGGCAACATTGCTCAGTGGACCAAGGGCGAGAATGGTCAGCGGCCCTGCCTCCAACGCCGCTTGCAGTGCAATGACGCCGGGGGGCGCTGCTGCGCCGGTGCCAAGCGGTGCGCCATGGCCGCGGAACACGGGCGGAACCGACATGCCATCAAGCGCCATCTGCGCCACAAGGGCGGCGACCCGGTCTGCCACAATATCGCCGTTGGCATTGCCGAAACTGGTCAGCCCCGCAATATCCGCGCCGTGTGACAACAGCCACAAGATCGCCAGACAATCATCAGGGTCGGTGCGGGCCGTGGCACCACACGCCGCATCTGTGTCAATCCAGATCCGGCCCGGTGGTGATATTTCTGGCCCGCCGGTGATCAGCGCCATCGGGACCAAATCCTGGCGTCCCGTGCCCCAATGGCCCCATTGGCTCGCCACATAGGCCGCTCCGGCGGCTAAAAGCGCGGCGAACACGATGGAGTGCGGTTTAATCACTGGTTTTCCTTGCAGATAACGCTGTCGAGCACGCCTCAGAAACCCTGTCTCTTCCCTATGGCTTAGCGCGACAAGCGCCATTTCATCTGTGCAGAAGCAGGCGCGACATTGCGCCGCTTGAACCTGATCCCTTCCGTCCAGATATCGGCAGGGTTCCGTAGTTGGTGATGTTGGCCCTTTTTCTGCGTTTTGAGCCCCCGCTGAAGAAATCTGCCATTTCCTGGAAAACAGCGCAACGCATGGTGGCGGCATCTGGCGTGTTTGCCCGAAGCAATGTCGCACCTTGCGATTGATCGTGCCCGAGCCGGCATGAGCGGATATGCACGCATCATTCGCTGAATGTCCAATCCTGCTGATCATGTGGATGACCGAGGGAGCATAAAGCTGTAGGGCTCGCTGCGTGGGCATGGCTCGTCAACGGTGCTGATCCTCTGCGCATCCAAGAAATCTGATCGGATAAAACAAATGCCAGCGAGCGAAATCTTCTGGGTCAAAGACTTGCTGCCCGATGGGGCCGTACTGCGGGCGGCTCACCGGACGGCCAAGCTGACCCTCGCGCGGTTCAGCCATGACCATGACGACGAAATTTTGCTTGAAGCGTACCCGGAAGATGCCTTCGTCGCTGTCATTCACCTGGGCGCGATGCCCGCACATCATTCGCTTTTCAATAACCACCACCACAGGCACGCCTCAGGCCGGAACACATCGTTCAACTTTGCCGATCTGCGGACGTCCCCCACCTGCCGCATCACTGGCAAGCTGGACAACTTCCATCTGCACATCCCGCGCGCCGCCATGAATGACATGGCAGATGACGCGAATTCGCCGCCCATCGACCGCCTGCACGCGCCGGACGGCTGGGATACGGTTGATCCCATTCTGGATGCGATCAAGCAAACTCTGGTGGGTGCCATCCACCGCCACGAGGAAATGAGCCAGCTGTTCATCGACCACATGATGCTGGCATTGCACGCGCACCTTGCCCGCACTTACGGCGGCATGCGCGATGCAACACGCCGCCGCAGTGGCGGATTGGCACCCTGGCAGGAACGGCTGGCAAAGGAATTGATCGCGTCGAACCTGACACGCGAGCAGACCTTGGGCGAGGTTGCCGATGAATGTCGCCTCTCGATCACCCATTTCGCGCGTGCGTTCAAGGCATCGACCGGCATGACACCGCATGGCTGGCTGCAAGCGCGGCGGATCGAACGGGCGCGGGACTTGCTGGCGACAGATCTGTCTTTGGCCGAGATTGCGCTGGAATGTGGCTTTGCCGACCAAAGCCATTTCACGCGGGTGTTCAGCCGGATTGCCGGAAATACCCCCGGGTCGTGGCGCAGATACCGACTGGCGGCCTGACACTGGCCCCTATTACCCCGTCAGTGTCGGGCGTGCCGACCAGTGGGTAGTGAAACCCACGCGCGTCGGTTGCAATGACCGGATCGTCCAAAATGTGTTCGTCCTGTGCAAGAGGTAGGGCCTTAAAGCGCCTATTCCCAAGTCAACATCGGACTTCTCCGGTGGTCGAAACAGGAAATAGTATGACAACGCTTGATAAATCCGGCCTTCGCCGTCGCGGCTTTGTTGCAGGTGCTGCACTTGTAACCGCGGTCGCGTCCGTGCGACCGGTTCTGGCCGAAATGGCCACAGTCCACCCGCACCATATCGCACCCTCCGCCGATCTGGACTGGTTCCCGACGGTCCCGGGCGAGCAAATGGCGATCCATGTGCCAAGTGCGCAAATTGGCGGTCGCTTTGCAGTTGTTGAGACGATTGCAGAACCGGGTGCAGCCGCGCCGCCCCACATCCACCGCAGCGCCGACGAATATTTCTTTGTCCAGCAGGGCGAAATGCACTTTGTCTGTGACGGTGTCGAGTTTGATGCAGCAGCAGGCACCAGCGTGCTAATCCCGCGCGGCGTGGCCCACACTTGGGTGAACCTGACCGATAAACCGGTACGCACGCTGGTAACATTCACACCTGGCGGGATCGAGCAGATGTTCAAGGAACTTGCCGCCGTGTTCCCGCACGGCGTCGAAGACCTTGCCGCGCGGTATGATACCTATCTGACCACTTAGATTTAGGGTCGAGGAACCTCTTACATCCGATAAACCAGCCTGACTTTGATTTGCCGTGGTTCCTCGCCACCCAAAAAACAGGTCGGTCATAGCGCGCGGCTAACCGCGTCACCGAGGCGTCAACTGTAACACCACAATGCGGGATTATACATCTTTAGGGACCGCCGGTTGGAGAACAAGAACAATATCTTCGCGTTGTAATGCTGCTGCGATGGTACCCAGCGTCTTGCGTGGCGGAGGGCGTGGCCGTCGCTTGTTGTGGTGATGATGGCCGGGCCTGTCAGGATAAGGGGTCAGCCAGTTCCAAGTTCCCCGCCTTGGTGTAGAGATCAACAGTCAGCCGCGACTGGCCGCCCGATGTTTATAGCCTGAATATCGGTTGCAGGCTTTTCAATCCGGCGTTGTGTCATGGATAGCGGTGTGGCGTATTTGCGCGCGCAGGCGTGGATCAGTATTGCGCGATAGGACTTTCTTCATATGATTGCACAGTATTTGGTCGAGACGCGTATGGCGGCAGGAGTCATCATGACTGTCAACAATGGGCAGCAACTCTGCTGACACGTTGTTTGACGGGGCGGGCGACGATATTTTGCGGGGCTGGCTGGAGGGCAATGCGACCAGCGATTTCGGGCCCGTCAGCGATGCCGATCTGCTGGTGGCGGATCTGGGGCAGGATACGTTGTCGGGAGGTGCTGGCAATGACACGCTGTATGGCGGGGCCGAAAATGACAATCTGCGCGGCGGCACCGGCGAGGACACGTTGTACGGTGGCGCGGGCGATGATCTGATTCAGGGCGGCACCGACAATGATTTGTTCTTTGTCGGTGCTGGCGAGGGTGCCGATAGTATTGATGGCGGCTCGGGGTTGGATTTTCTGGTGTTTGACCGCAGCGGCTCGGCTTTGGCGCTGAATTTTACGCTTGCAGAGCCGGGGATCGCGCAAAGCTTGGCGGATGGCAGCTGGTTCTTTGGCATCGAGCGGATGCTGTTTCGCGGCGGTGAAGCGGGCGATCAGGTTGGCGGCGGCGGTTATGCGGATCAGCTTTTCGGCAATGGTGGTGCTGATATTTTGCGCGGCGGCGGCGGGGTGGATGAACTTTACGGTGGCGCTGGGCTGGATGCGCTGTTTGGCGGGCTTGCGGGCGATCTGCTTCTGGGTGGCGCTGACAAAGACCAGCTTTATGGCGAGGCTGACAACGACCAGCTTTACGGTGAAGCGGGGCGTGATCTGCTTTACGGCGGGGATGGCGCGGATGCCTTGGCGGGTGGTGCGCAGGATGACGCCGTCTACGGCGATGCCGGGGCCGCAGCAGCTGCGCAGTTTGCGCAGGTGGCGGCGGGGCTTGATCTGACGGCGGATGATTTCACCGTGCTCTGAGGGTTGCGCGATCACGCACAGAAGCCGCGCGCAAAGCGGTCTATGGTGCGGCGGTGTTTGCGCCTATCTTTGCTTCAACAGATGGAGGCGAATATGAGCTGGAATCCTTTGCTGGATGCGTCAATTCCGATCGGCGAACAGGTGGACGCGATTGAGGCGCTGATTATTCCGCGTGCGCGGGATTTAGGCGGATTTGAGGTGCGCCGGGCTTTGCCCTCGGCACAAAGACAGATGGTGGGGCCGTTTATTTTCTTTGACCAGATGGGGCCTGCCGAGTTTCTGACCGGCAAGGGCGTTGATGTGCGCCCGCATCCACATATTGGCCTGTCGACGGTGACTTACCTCTTGCAAGGTCGGATGCATCACCGCGATTCTCTGGGCACCGATGCCTGGATCACGCCGGGCGAGGTCAATCTGATGCAGGCGGGGCATGGCATCACCCATTCCGAGCGCACCGATGGCGCGCTGCCGCAGACGTTGTTTGGTTTGCAGACATGGTTGGCGCTGACCCGCGCGCAGGAAGATGCGCCACCTGCGTTCCACAATCTCGGCGTCGATGCGCTGCCGTTGCTAGAGGCAGAGGGCAAGCAGGTGCGGTTGATTCTGGGCAGTGCATGGGGTGCCAAGGTGCCGTTGGATCTGTCATCCGAGACGTTTTATGCCGATGCGACTTTGGCTGCGGGGGCGTCGCTGCCGCTGCCCGATGAGCATGAGGATCGCGGGATTTACGTGTTGACGGGCGAGGTTTCTCAGGGCGGTCAAACCTATGGCACGGGCTCGATGCTGGTGTTCCGGCCCGGCGATGGCATCTCGGTGAAGGCAGGGGCGACAGGCGCACGGATCATGGTTTTGGGTGGGGCTACGATGGATGGGCCGCGCCACATCTGGTGGAACTTTGTGGCCTCGTCGAAGGAGCGCATTGAGGCTGCAAAAGAGGCTTGGCGGGCAGGCGATTGGGCGCATGGGCGGTTCCAACTGCCGCCTGCGGACCATGATGAATTTATCCCCGCACCAAATCGTTGAAAAACCCAGATCGTTGAAAAACTTAGATCGCTGAAAAACCCAGATCGCTGAAAAACCCAGATCGCTGAAAAACCCAGATCGCTGAAAAACCCAGATCGCTGAAAAACATCGGCGAACCTGCTTGACGCCGCTTTGCCCCTTGCGTAATACCCCGGCACGCCTATGAGAATAGGTGCCTCGGGCAACCGGGGGCAAGGCGGCGGTGGTAGCTCAGTTGGTTAGAGTACCGGCCTGTCACGCCGGGGGTCGCGGGTTCGAGCCCCGTCCACCGCGCCACTTGCCCCTCTGTCAGATGTGAAAATGCGCGGTGGTAGCTCAGTTGGTTAGAGTACCGGCCTGTCACGCCGGGGGTCGCGGGTTCGAGCCCCGTCCACCGCGCCATTTCACAGAAATTCCCCTGATTGTTGCCTGACGCGTTTGCGTGCTGCATGGGCGTGCGTGGGGTTTTGCACCCCACACCCCGCAGAGTATTTTTGCCAAGATGAAACAATTTGAGATAAGTTTTAGGGATTTTTATAGCTTCAGGCGGTAGCGCACATGGCCGTCGCTGGGGATGATGCTGTCATAAAGACGACGGGCGGTTTGATTGCCTTCATCAGTGTGCCAATACAAACGATGCCAGCCGTTGGCTTTGGCGAGGGCCGCAAGGTCTTCAATCAACGCGCGACCCACACCTTTGCCGCGCGCAGCTTCATTGACGAACAAATCTTCCAGGTAGCAATCTTCGCCGATCACCCAAGTTGAGGGGTGGTGCAGATGCACGGCGAAGCCCAGAACCTTGTCGCCCTCGACCGCCAAACGGATTCGCATCGGGCTTTTCGGATCGTGCGCGCGGGCCCAAGTGTTGGCGGTGACTTCGGGTGCGAGATCGACGTTGTAGAAGGCCAGATATTGCGCCCAAAGCCCGCGCCATGCGGTTTCATGCTCCGGGGTGGCACTCAGGATTTGAACAGTCATTTCAGGGCCTTCTGGTTGGGCGATCACGGGGAAATCTCGCAGCTTTCACGCGGCTTCACAAGGCGGTTCCCCCGGATATCCTTTTCGCAGGCCGGGTGTATAACAGCCCGTGAAGCCGGGATCTGCCGGACGGAACATCTTCCGCCGACGCGACAGACCGAGACGGTTTCGACACTGGGCCGAAGGGGTGCGCCCCCGGTCCAAAATTCGGAGTTACGCAGATGCGTGCTTTTATGCTTCCCGCCGCGATCATTTTGTCCATCGGTTCGGCCTCTTTGGCGATGGCCGCTGCCACCACCACGGATGGGGTGATCAAATCGCTTGATATGAAAACCAACACCATCACGCTGGCGGATGGCACCGCCTACATGCTGCCGAAGGGTTTCAAGGACCCGGGGCTGAAGGTGGGCGAGAAGGTTGCGGTGGTGTGGGATCTGAAGGGCAACATTCATGAGGCCACGGCGGTGAGCATCGTCAAAAGCTGAGACTGGCCGCAAGGTTAGGGAGCGGGGGCCGTTTGGCCCCCGTTTTTTTATGTCAGTTTCGCGAGGATGCGCGCCCAAGACCGGATGCCTTTGTGAAAACATTCCAGATCGTATTTCTCATTCGGGCTGTGGATCTGGTCATTGTCACGGCCAAAGCCGATCAGCATGGCATCCATATCCAGATAGGTCTTGAAGTAGCCCGCGATCGGGATCGAGCCGCCGCAGCCGATATAGGCGGCGGGCTTACCCCATTCCGCGCCCAAGGCCAGCCGTGCGGCTTCAAAAGCCGGGTCTTCGATCGACATCACACTCGCACCGCCACCACCGTGGCCTTTCCATTCGACACTGCAATCGGCGGGCAGCTGCGCCTCGACCCAAGCGCGGAAATTCTGCCGGACGGCATCTGCGTCTTGATCGCCCACCAGACGGAACGAGACTTTGGCGTGGGCCTGCGCCGGCAGCACGGTTTTGAAGCCATCACCGGTATAGCCGCCCCACATGCCGTTGATCTCCGCTGTGGGGCGCGACCAGAGCATTTCCAGCGGTGTGCGGTCTTGCTCGCCGATGGGGATGCTTAGCCCGACGTCGCCAAGATATTTCGCGTGATCGAAGGCGAGCGATTGCCACTGGGCGCGGATGTTGTCGGGCAGTTCGGTGACGCCATCATAGAAATGCGGGATAACGATGCGGCCGGTATCGTCTGTCATGTTGCCGAGAATTTTCGCGAGGATTTTGATCGGGTTGGCTGCAGCCCCACCGTAAGAGCCTGAATGCAGGTCTTTGTTCGCGGCGTGAACCGTCAGTTCTTCGCCCAAAAGCCCGCGCAGCATGGTGGTGATGGCGGGGGTGTTGTCGTCAAACAGCCCGGTGTCACAGATCAGCGCGATATCGGCTTTCAGCTCGTCGGCGTTTTCCTGCATGAACGGGATCAGGCTGGGTGAGCCCGATTCTTCTTCGCCCTCAAGAAAGATCGTCAACCTGCCGGGCAGGGTGCCGTAGATGGCTTTCCAAGCGCGGCAGGCTTCCAGGAAGGTCATCAACTGGCCTTTGTCATCGGACGCGCCGCGACCCCGGATCACCTTGCCTGCGGCGGTATCCTGAATTTCGGGATCGAACGGGTCGCGATCCCACAGGGTCAACGGATCGACGGGCTGCACGTCGTAATGGCCGTAGAACAAGAGGTGCTTGTCACCCTCACCGCCACGCGCGACCACCATCGGGTGGCCGGGGGTGGGGCGCGATGAGGCGTCAAAGCCCAAAGATTTCAGATCTTCCACCAGCCAATCGGCGGCTTTGGCACATTCTGCCTTGTAGGCGGGGTCGGTGGAAATCGACGGGATGCGCAAAAGGTCAAGCAGGCGGTCCAGCGCCTGCGGCAGATCGGTGTCGATGCGGGACAGGACGGCATCCAAGCTCATCGGGCTCTCCTTGATATATCGGCGATTATTGGCGAAGCGAAGCCTAACAGGACGGGGGGGACTGTCCAGTGGCGGCGGGCTGCGCTAGAAAGCCTGAAATTCAGGCAGCCGGAGATGTGGCATGATGAAGTACATAGGGGTTGGTGTGGTTGTGGCGCTCGGGCTGGCGACGGCGGGTGCGGCGGAAGCGGTCAAGACAGAAACCGTGGCGTTGGGCGCATCCAGCATCACGCTGCATCTGCAGCCGTTTCTGACTGAGACTGAACTGGCCACGCTGCGGGTGGTGATGACCAACACGGACGCTTTGGCGATTTTCGTGCCTGACACCAGCAAGGGGTTTGCCGCGCTGGCCGTCTCGCCGGATGATGGGTTCCTGCCTGCGGGTGCGCCGGCGGCTTCTGCACAGGCGATTGGCGGCTTACCGGATGCCGCTTCGGCAGCGATAGATGCACTGGCGGCTTGTGACAAATTGCGCAAGGGTGACGCCGCTTGCGTGCTGGTGCTGGAGATTGCACCGAAGGGCTGACCCTTTGGCGTGGCAAAATGCCGTCTTTCGCCCGCCGCTGGTTTGACGCACATCAAGGTATCTTATGGCCATATGTTTAGATTGGGCCGCAAGGTGATGGAGAAGACAATGAACTACGAAGCAGCCCTTGATACCGCGATTGGCCGCCTGCATGACGAGGGCCGCTATCGCACCTTCATCGACATAGAGCGTCGCAAGGGCGCTTATCCGCATGCGATCTGGCGCAAGCCGGATGGCACCGAGGCCGATATCACCGTCTGGTGCGGCAATGATTATCTCGGCATGGGGCAGCATCCGGTGGTTTTGGCCGCGATGCACGAGGCTTTGGATGCCACCGGGGCAGGCTCGGGCGGCACACGGAATATCTCTGGCACCACGGTCTATCACAACCAGCTTGAGGCGGAATTGGCTGATCTGCACGGCAAGGAAGCGGCTTTGGTGTTCACCAGCGCGTATATTGCCAATGATGCCACCCTCAGCACCTTGCCGAAACTGTTTCCCGGCCTGATCATCTATTCCGATGCGCTGAACCATGCCTCGATGATCGAAGGCGTGCGCCGCAATGGCGGTGCAAAGCGGGTGTTCCGGCACAATGATGTGGCGCATTTGCGCGAGTTGTTGGCGGCAGATGATCCGAGCCTCCCAAAGCTGATCGCGTTCGAGTCGATCTATTCGATGGATGGCGATTTTGGCCCGATCAAAGCGATCTGCGATCTGGCGGATGAGTTCGGCGCGCTGACCTATCTGGATGAAGTTCACGCCGTTGGCATGTATGGCCCGCGCGGGGCAGGGGTGGCGGAGCGTGATGGCCTGATGGGCCGGATTGACATCATCAACGGCACTTTGGCCAAGGCTTACGGGGTGTTCGGCGGCTATATTGCTGCAACTGCGAAGATGGTCGATGCGGTGCGCAGCTATGCGCCGGGGTTCATTTTCACCACCTCGCTGCCGCCTGCGGTGGCGGCAGGGGCTGCGGCCTCGGTGCGCTATCTGAAGGCCGGGCAACACCTGCGCGATGCCCAGCAAACTGCTGCCCGTATCCTGAAGCTGCGCCTGCGCGGTTTAGGCCTGCCGATCATCGACAATGGCTCACATATTGTGCCCGTGCATGTTGGTAACCCCATCCATTGCAAGATGCTGTCCGACATGCTGCTAGAGCAATTCGGCATTTATGTGCAGCCGATCAACTATCCCACCGTGCCACGCGGCACCGAACGGCTGCGGTTTACGCCGTCTCCGGTACATGATTCGGCCGCTATTGACGCAGTTGTGATGGCGATGGACGCGCTTTGGGGGCAGTGTGCGCTAAATCGTGCCGAGGCTGTGGCGTAAATGTCTTTCTGCACATGCAGAATCGCTTGCCCTATGCTAGGTTTTCCCCAATAGGCAAAATATGAGTCGCCCTGAAGGGTGACAGGGATATCGGGGCAGATATGGGGCTCAGCGCATGATCGGGCGGAGGGTGAAAACTCCGGCAGTCGAAGTGGATAAGCCGAAGGGCTTTGACGATTTTGAGCTGCGCTTGGGGGATTTGATGCGCGGCGAGCGGGCCACGCTGGGCAAATCGCTGCTGGATGTTCAGCGCGAGTTGAAGATCAAGGCCACCTATATTGCCGCGATTGAAAATGCCGATGTGTCGGCGTTTGAAACCCCCAGCTTTATCGCAGGCAACGTGCGGTCTTATGCGCGCTATCTGGGGATGGACCCGGACTGGGCCTTCGCCAGATTCTGCCGCGAGGCTGGTTTTGAAGTCGCACATGGCATGTCGGCTGCGGCATCTTCGGTATCTATGACAGCCTTGCGGGCGCGTCAGGTGGCGAATGAAGGCCAGAGCGGTTTTGGCGATCTGAACACCGCGTTCATTCCGCGCGGCGAAAGCCTGTTTGCACGGGTGGAGCCGGGGGCGATTGGCTCGCTGGCGGTGCTGGTCGCTTTGATCGCGGCGCTTGGCTATGGCGGCTGGTCGGTGTTGCAAGAAGTGCAGCGCGTGCAACTGTCTCCGGTCGAGCAGGCCCCGGTGGTGGTTGCGGAACTTGACCCGCTGGCGGGCGTGAAAGCGGCACCGGGACAACTGGCGGATGCGGGCACCGATGCGCAGGCGGGCAGCGATCAGTTGGATCGCTTGTATCAGCCAGAGGCGTTGGAAGCTCCGGTGTTGACGGCACGCGATGGCCCGATTGGCACGATCAATCCGCGTGCGGCGGGTGTTCTGACGGCGGATGCAGGGGTTGCCCCTACGCCGCAAGACAGTTTGCAAGCGGCGATTGATGACACGGTGCAGGTTGTGGCCGAGGCCAAACCCGGCGTCGAAGTGCTGGCGGTGCGGCCATCCTGGGTGCGCGTTTCGGCTGCCGACGGCACGGTGTTGTTCGAGAAAATCCTCGATGCGGGGGAGCGTTATGCGGTGCCGCTGTTGCAACAACCGGCTGTCTTGCGCTCGGGCAATTCGGGGTCGATCTATTTCATTATCAACGGCACCACTTATGGCCCCGCCGCCCCCGGCGCGCAGGTGATCAAGAACGTGGCCTTGTCGGCTGAAGCACTGACCACCGGCTATCAGACGGCTGACATCAGCGGCGATGCCGATCTGGCGCAGTTTGTGAATGTGGCTGACGCAAGTGTGCCTGTCGCGCCCGTGGTGCCCTCGGAATAGAACTTACAAAGTTGATGCTGGCAATGGCCCCGGACGGTTGCTCCGGGGCTTTTGCTTGTCTATCTATGGGGCGACAGAAGGAGCCCGCCATGACCCATAATCCGATCCGCCCTTGGCGCAACATCGAACGGCGGGTGTCGCGGCAAATCCGCGTCGGCAAGGTGCTGGTCGGGGGCGATGCGCCGATTTCGGTGCAGACCATGACCAACACGCTGACCACCGATGTCGCGGCGACGATTGAGCAGATTCAGCGCTGTGCGGTGGCGGGGGCGGATATTGTGCGGGTGTCTACGCCGGATGAAGGTTCCACCTTTGCCCTGCGCGAGATTGTACGCGAAAGCCCGGTGCCGATCGTGGCGGACATCCATTTCCACTATAAGCGTGCCATAGAGGCAGCGGAGGCGGGGGCAGCTTGCCTGCGCATCAACCCCGGCAATATCGGCAATGCGCAGCGCGTGCGCGATGTGGTGCAGGCGGCGAAAGATCACGGCTGCTCGATCCGTATTGGCGTCAATGCCGGGTCATTGGAAAAGCATCTGCTGGACAAATATGGCGAACCTTGCCCGGATGCGATGGTCGAATCTGGCATGGATCATATCCGCTTGCTGTTGGACAATGATTTCCACGAGTTCAAAATCAGTGTCAAAGCCTCGGACGTGTTCATGGCCGCCGCCGCCTATCAGCAACTGGCCAGCGCCACCGATGCGCCGATCCATCTCGGGATCACCGAGGCGGGCGGGCTGGTGTCGGGCACGGTGAAATCGGCGATTGGCCTTGGCAATCTTTTGTGGTCGGGCATCGGCGATACCATCCGGGTGTCGCTGTCGGCTGATCCGGTGGAAGAAGTGAAGGTTGGCTTTGAGATTCTGAAATCGCTTGGCTTGCGGCATCGCGGCGTGACGATCATCTCTTGCCCGTCCTGCGCGCGGCAGGGGTTTGATGTGATCAAGACGGTTTCGGCGCTGGAGGATCGGCTGGCGCATATCACCACGTCGCTGAGCCTGTCGATCATCGGTTGCGTGGTGAACGGGCCGGGTGAGGCTTTGATGACCGACATTGGCTTTACCGGCGGCGGCGCGGGGGCGGGGATGGTGTATCTGGCGGGCAAGCAGCATCATAAGCTGGGCAACGCGGGCATGGTCGATCACATCGTTGAACTGGTTGAGAAAAAAGCGGCAGAGATTGAGGCGGCAGAGCTTGAGGCAGCTCAAGCAGAGTAATCGTGGCGCGTCTGTCACCTGTTGACCGGGGGTTTCACACCCCCGCGCTGCATTGCTAAAGCAGCAATGCAGCTTCCCCCGTGGGATATTTGAGCAGAGAGGATGAAAACTTTAGATAAGTTTTAGCGGCTTAGCTTTTACGCTCGGATGCCACGATCTGCTGCATGCCGTCCAACGGTACATAGCCACGCAGCATTTGGCTGTCGATCACGAAGGTCGGGGTGCCGCTGATTGCCATTTTGTTGCCAAGCTCTTGGTTGGCCGCGATCACGGCGCTGACTTCGGGCGAGGCCATTTTGTCGAGCACGGGTTTGGCCTCAAAGCCTAAATCCGTCGCAAGGCGGCCCAAGGTTTCAACATCGGGGGCACCACGCAGAGTGATCAGCGCGTCATGGGCTTTCTTATAGGCGTCATTGCCATGCAGTTGCAGCACCGCGATGGCAAAGCGGGACGAGGTCACGGAATCGTCGCCCAGGATCGGGTATTCTTTCAGCACCAGACGGATGTTGCCATCGGCTTTCACCAGATCCTCGACCTCTTGATAGGCTTTGCGGCAATAGCCACAGCGGTAGTCCATGAACTCGACCATGGTGATGTCACCATCCGGGTTGCCGCCGACCCAAGAGGCTTGATCGGCGAACAGATCGGCTTTGTGGTCAATCACCAACTGCTTATCAGTCACCTGATCGGCCTGTGCTTGACGGTCTTGCAGCACGTTCATCGCCTCGACCAGCACTTCGGGGTTTTCAATCAGATAGGCTTTCACCTCGGCCCGGAACGCGGTGCGCTCGGCCTCGGTCATCGACTCAAGCCCTCCGGCAAGGCTGGGGGTAGCGAGGCTGCAGCTCAGCAGGGCGGCAAGCAAGGGAAGGCGCATCGGGAAACCTCGGGCTGGGCCGGACGGGTCGGCCGGGGTTGACGAACGCCTTGTAGGCGACACTATTGGCGGCAACAATAGGGGCAGGGTGATGGATAGATCAAGCCGGGGTCAGGTTGATCCCTTCATTGTGATGGATATGGTGGCAGAAGCGGCTGCATTGGAGGCTTTGGGGCGGCGGATTATCCATATGGAGGTCGGTCAGCCCTCAACCCCGGCCCCTGCGGACGCGATTGCGGCGCTGTCGGCGCGGATGGGCAGCGATGCTTTGGGCTATACGGTGTCACTGGGTATCCCGGAATTGCGGGCGGGCATCGCAGCATTATATCAACGCTGGTATGGGGTTACGCTGAACCCCGAGAGGGTGATCGTCACCGCGGGGTCTTCCGGTGCGTTCCTGTTGGCGTTTACCGCACTGTTTGACGCGGGGGATCGGGTGGGCTTGGGGGAACCCGGCTATCCGTCGTATCGGCAGATTTTGAAGGCGCTGTCGTTGCAGCCGGTGGGGATTGCGACACGGGCGGAGAACCGCTTGCAGCCGGTGCCGGAAGATTTGGCGGGCGTCGAGATGAAGGGGCTGATTGTGGCCTCACCGGGCAATCCCTCGGGCACGATGTTGTCGAAAGACGCGCTGCGCGATCTGATCGGCTATGCGCATCAGCGCGGCATCAGTTTTGTCTCGGATGAGATCTACCACGGTCTGCATTATGGCGAGCGGGCACATTCGGCGCTGGAAATCAGCGATGATGTCTATGTGATCAACAGCTTTTCCAAGTATTTCAGCATGACCGGCTGGCGGGTCGGCTGGATGGTGGTGCCGGAAGATCATATCCGCACGGTCGAGCGGCTGGCGCAGAACATGTTCATCTGCGCGCCGCATGTGAGCCAAGTGGCGGCACTGGCGGCGCTGGATTGCATTGACGAGATGGAGGCCAATCGCGCGGTCTATGCCGAGAACCGTCGCATGATGCTGGAAGGGCTGCCGCGCGCGGGCTTTGATAAAATCGCGCCGCCGGATGGGGCGTTTTATATTTACGCCGATGTCAGCGACTTCACCCACGACAGTTTGGGTTTTGCCCGCGATATTCTGCACAAGGCCGGGGTGGCGGTGACGCCGGGGTTGGATTTTGACCCGGTGCGCGGCGGGCAGACCTTGCGGTTTTCTTATGCGCGCGGGACGATGGATATTGTGGAGGGGCTGGAGCGGTTGGCCGCGTATATGGCGCAAGTCGGGTTAAAAAGAGCCTCCGGCGGGAGTATTTAGGCCAGTATGAAAGCGCTTTTCCGTCTTGTTTTGGTGATCTGTGCGCTGGCTTCTCCGGGGGAGGCGCAGCAGCTGTCGGGTTTGGCGAAATTTAATCCCGACGCGTCTGAGATTGTCGATGCGGGATCAGGCGTGCAGATTGATCTGGGCCTGTCACAAGCGGTGCCGTGGCGGGTGAGGGTGCTGGATGATCCGGCCCGGCTGGTGGTGGATTTCCGCGAGGTTGATTGGACCAGGCTTGCCGATATGCCGCAGGCGAGCGACGCGGTGGTGGCGCTGCGGGCCGGGGTGTTTCGCCCCGGCTGGTCGCGCTTGGTGATCGAGCTTGCGGGGCCGATGCAGGTGACTTCTGCCGAGATGCGCACCAGTGGTGGGGTCGGTGTGCATCTGCGGTTGGAGCCTGCGACCCGAGCCGCCTTTGCGGCATTGGCGGCGTTGCCAGAACCTGCCGATTGGACTTTGCCGAAGCCCGTTGATCTGCCTGCCGCGCCGAAGCAGGATGGCAAACTGGTGGTGGTGCTAGACCCCGGCCATGGCGGCATTGATCCGGGGGCCGAGCGCGACGGGCAGAACGAGAAAACTCTGGTGCTGAAATTTGCGCGCGAGTTGAAAGAGGCTTTGCTGCGCGATGGCGGTTTTGACGTGGTAATGACCCGCGACGCGGATGTGTTCGTGCCGCTGGAAACCCGGATTTCGATTGCGCATCAGGCGGGTGCGGATGTGTTCCTGTCGCTGCACGCCGATGCGATTGCCGAGGGCGATGCGGTGGGGGCAACGATTTATAGCCTGTCTGCGGACGCCAGCGATGCGGCTTCGGCGGCTTTGGCGGAACGTCATGACCGCGACGATTTGCTGGCGGGGGTGGACCTTTCGCAACAGGATGATCTGGTGGCCGAGGTGTTGATGGATATGGCGCGCACCGATACCTCGCCCCGGACCGAACGCTTGGCGATGGCGTTGGAGGTGGCGATCAAGGCGCAGGGGCTGAAGATGCACCGCCATCCAAGGCAGCAGGCGAGTTTCTCGGTGCTGAAATCGGCGGATATTCCCTCGGTTTTGCTGGAGCTGGGGTTTTTGTCGTCGGCGCGTGATCTGAAACGTCTGGATGATCCGAAATGGCGGGCGAAGATGGCGGAGGCCTTGGTTTCGGCGCTGAAAGCTTGGGCGAAGCAGGATGCGGGCTTGCAGGCTTTGCCGCTGAAGTAGCCTTGATGACTGGCAGCACTTCGCCCGGTTTGAAAAATCGCAGCGGAGTGTTTTGACCTTTCCGCCCGCCCGCGTGTATAAGCGCGCGTGCGCGGGCAGAGGGCCGGACGCAGGGACGGGAATAACAGGCGTGCTCAGGTTTATCGGCTCTTTCCTTGGGGGCATTTTCACGACGATCACGCTTGGTCTGTTGTTCGGCGCGCTGACCTTGGGCGCGGTGTTCTGGATGTATTCGGCGGACCTGCCGAGCCATGAGAGCCTAGCGCGCTACTCTCCCCCGACCATCAGCCGAATTTACTCGGGTGAGGGCCGGATTATCGACGAATTCGCCAAGGAACGCCGCTTGTTCGTGCCGATTGAGGATATTCCGGTGCTGGTGCGCGATGCGTTCATCTCGGCCGAGGACAAGCATTTCTATACCCATCGCGGCTATGATGTGCAGGGTATGATCTCGGCGGCTTGGGATGCGATCAAATCGCGCGGCAAGAACACCCGGGGGGCCTCGACGATCACCCAGCAGGTGATGAAGAACTTTTTGCTCGATGGCTCGCGGTCGGTGGAGCGTAAGGTCAAGGAATTGATTCTGGCATCTAGGCTGGAGCAGACTTTGTCGAAGGATAAGATCCTTGAGCTTTACTTAAATGAGATTTTCCTTGGGCAAAATTCCTATGGTGTTGCCGCCGCAGCCCAGACCTATTTCAACAAATCGCTGGATCAGCTTAGCCCGGCAGAGGCTGCAACCTTGGCGTCGATGCCGAAAGCGCCGTCTGATTACAACCCGGTGACGCAGAAAGAGCGTCTGACCACCCGGCGGAATTATGTGCTGAATGAGATGTTCCAGAACGGTTATATCGACGAGGCCAGCTTTAAGGAGGCCAAGGATGAGCCGCTGAAATCGGTGCAGAACGGCGATTATCCGGCGTTCCGCGAGGCACTGCCGCCGCGTGATTACTTCACCGACGAAATCCGCCGTCAGCTGTCGGGCACCTTTGGCGAGGAAGAATTCTTCGGCGGCGGTCTGTCGATCCGCGCCACCGCTGACCCCGAATTGCAGGAAATCGCCGCCGTGGCCCTGCGCCGGGGGTTAGAGAAATACGACCGCAATCAGCGCGTTTGGCGTGGCACGGGTAAGGTGCTGCCGACCGAGATTTTGGGCGATGAGACCGCATGGCGCAAAGCTTTGTCCGAGGTCAAGGACATGCCGCGCGATGTGGAAGGCTGGCATGTCGCCGTGGTGCTGTCTTTGGGCGAAACCACTGCCGAGGTCGGCATCGAAGGCATTGATGGCACGCAAGAAATCCCCGCCGCCGATGTGACTTGGGCGCGCAAGCGTTTGGAGGGCGGTAAGCTGGGTAAGAAAGCCCGGGTGCCTGCCGATCTGGTTGCGGTCGGCGATGTGGTGCTGGTGCGCCAGATCACCGATGACAAAACCAATGAATTCGTGCGTTGGTCGCTGCGGCAAGTGCCGGAAGTGCAGGGCGGTTTCATGGCGATGGACGTGAACACCGGTCGCGTGATGGCGATGCAGGGCGGGTTCAGCTATCAATCCTCGGTATTCAACCGTGCCACGCAAGCCACCCGGCAGCCCGGCTCCAGCTTCAAACCCTTCGTTTATGCGGCGGCCCTCGATTCCGGCTTCACCCCTGCCACCATCATCGTCGATGCGCCGATTGAGGTCGAAACCCCGCAGGGGCTGTGGACGCCGAAGAACTCCACCAACAAATTCTACGGCCCGACGCCAATGCGCACCGGGATCGAGCAATCGCGCAACCTGATGACGGTGCGGATCGCGCAGGAAATCGGTATGCCGCTGGTGGCGAGCTATGCCGAGAAGTTTGGCGTTTACAAACCGATGCAGCCGTTCCTTGCCAACGCTTTGGGCGCGCAGGAAACCACTTTGTACAAAATGGTCGCCGCCTATGCGATGTTCGCCAATGGCGGCGAGCGGGTGGAGCCGACGCTGGTTGACCGCGTGCAAGACCGCTACGGCAAGACGATCTACCGCCACGATCAGCGCAAATGCGAGGATTGCAACTCGCCGCGTCTGCCGAAAGGTGACGGCGTAAAAATCGACAGCAACCGCGAACGGGTGATGGATGCGATCACCGCCTATCAGCTGACCTCGATGATGCAGGGCGTGATCCAGCGCGGCTCTGGCACCGGGGTCAAGCTGCCGGTTCCGGTGGCGGGCAAGACCGGCACCACCAATGACGCGAAGGATGTGTGGTTCATCGGCTACACCTCCAACACCGTGGCGGGCTGCTATATGGGTTTTGATCAGCCGCGCACCTTGGGTCCGGGGGCGTTTGGCGGCACTCTGTGCGTGCCGATCTTTCAGGAATTCATGAAAGAAGTGGTGAAGCGCCGGGGTGGCACCACGTTCAAAGTGCCACCGGGAGGGTATTTCCAGAATATCGACCGCTTTACGGGTGCATTGCTGGGTCCCGATGCCTCGGGCGCCAATGTGGTCGCTGAATACTTCCGCGAGGGCGAGGAGCCTTTGTTTGCATTGGGCGAAATCATCGACGGTGGCTTTGCGATGGGCTCGAACCTGCCGCTGTTTGCCAATGGCGAAAGCGATGTTGGCGGCTCGGATACGCTGACCACCTCGGATGGCCAGCAGAAATCGGTGCCGAAGAAGGCGAATTTCGGCACGCTGTCCTCAGGCGGGCTGTATTAGCGGCGCTTGCTGACAGGGCTTTGCCACGCTATCACCGCCGCCAAACACCGATCTGTTAAGGACTCCGCCATGCGCACCGAGACGCAATATAATGTCGATGCCATCACCAAATCTCTGCGACTGCTCGGGCAGCGGATGGATTGGGAGACGGCTGCGCATCGGCTGGAAGAATTCGACGCAATGATCGAGGCTCCCGATCTGTGGAATGACCCCGCCCGCGCACAAAAACTGATGCGTGCGCGGCAGGGTCTGTTGGACCAGATGTCAACCTACCGCCTGATCGAGTCCGGCTTGCGCGACAATGTCGAGTTGATTGAACTGGGTGAATCCGAAGGCGATGAGGAAATCATCACCGAGGCCGAGGAGGCACTGAAAGCGCTGGTGGACCTGTCGGGCGCGAAGGAGCTGGAGGCTTTGCTGAATGGTGAAGCGGATGGCAATGACACGTTCCTGGAGATCAACGCAGGCGCGGGCGGGACAGAGTCTTGTGACTGGGCCAGTATGCTCGCGCGGATGTATATTCGCTGGGCCGAGAAAAAAGGCTATAAGGTTGAATTGCAGTCGGAAAGTGCTGGCGACGAAACCGGCATCAAATCGGCGGGTTATAAGATTTCCGGGCTGAACGCTTACGGCTGGTTGAAATCCGAATCCGGCGTGCACCGCTTGGTGCGGATCAGCCCTTATGGCTCGGCGGACAAGCGGCAAACCTCGTTTGCCTCGGTTTGGGTCTATCCGGTGGTCGATGACAATATCGAGATCGACATTCCCGACCGTGACATCCGCATCGACACTTACCGGTCTTCCGGCGCAGGCGGTCAGCACGTCAACACCACCGACTCGGCGGTGCGGATCACCCACTTGCCGACCAATATCGTGGTGACAAGCTCGATGAAATCGCAGCACCAGAACCGCGAAGCCTGCATGAACGCTTTGCGCTCGCGGCTGTATCAGGTCGAGTTGGACAAGCGCAACGCATCCATAAACGCGCAGCACGATGCCAAGGGCGATGCGGGCTGGGGCAACCAGATCCGCTCTTACGTCTTGCAGCCGTATCAAATGGTGAAAGACCTGCGCACCGGCCACGAGACCAGCGATACCGGCGGCGTGCTGGACGGCGATCTGGACAAATTCATGGCGGCGACCTTGGCGATGGATGTGGCAGGCAAAAGTCGTGCTGAGGCCAACGCTGAAGACTAATCCGCAGCGATTGGTGCTTTTTCTACTACATATAGTGTAAAGCAGTGCCCATTTTGTCGAAAAACACAAATCACTCCCTCGTGGGAAAGCCTCCGCGGTTCTAGCGCCGCGCTCGAAGACCCCAAGCTGACACCAAAGCCGACGCGAGCGAAGCAGCCGCCGCCAAGGCCGCGATATGCGCAAAGCCCAAACTTGTCGCCGCGATATGCGCAGCACCGCTGGCAATAACGCCAAACCCCGGCGTATCCGCCCCTACCGCGCCATAACCCGCAGCCGCCATCCGCCCCATCAAGGCAATCGCCAAAAGGCTTGCGGCCCGTGCAACCGCATTGTTGATCCCCGAAGCCGCGCCCTGATCGGCGTCGCTCGCCGAGGTCATCACCACGGTGGTCAATGGGGCCACCAGCAGCGCCATGCCAAACCCCGACAGCCACATCAGCGGCACGGCACGGGTCCAATACAACGCTTCATGCGCGGTGATCGCCAAGCCGGCTTGCGCCAAAGCCACCAAGATCGCGCCGCCGACCAAGAACCGCGCCGGGCCAAGCCGATCCGCCAGCTTGCCCATGCGGGTCGACAGGGTGGCAATCATCAGTGCCCCTGGCAGGAAGGCCGCCACCATCGCCAATGCATCCGCACCCCAAGCCGACACGGCGGTCATAGGCAGGTAAAACCCGATGCCGGTGACGGCGAAATAGAGCAGGAAGGTGGCGAGGTTGATGGTGGAAAAGCGTCGCACCCGGAATATGCTCAGCCGGATCATCGGGGCAGGGCAGTACACCTCCCAAAATAAGAACCCCGCAAGAACCGCAAAGCCCAAGCCCATCAGCGCCAAAGATTCCCCGGTCTCGGCGCTCAACCCATACGCCACCAACCCGAATCCCAGCGTCGCCAAACCAGCCCCAACATAATCAATCGGCACGCCGGGGCGGCCCTTGTCGGCATAGGCAAACCGCGCCAGCAGCCACAGCGAAATTCCACCCAGCGGCAGGTTCAGCGCGAAAATCCAGCGCCACCCGGCCACCGGATCAACCATCAGACACAGCCCCGCCAAGATAGGCCCTGCCGAGGCGGTGGCAATGGACGCCGCTGCCCAGAGCCCCAGTGCCGCGCCACGTTCTTCACGCGGAAACGCCCGGCCAATGATCGCCATCGAGCCCGGCACCATCAGCGCCGCCGCCACGCCTTGCAAGCCCCGCGCCACGATCATGCCCACGGGGCTTACAGCCAAAGCGCAGCCTAACGAGCTGACCACGAACAGAATGATCCCCAAGCCAAAGCCGCGCGCGGTACCAAAGCGATCGCCCAACGCGCCGCCGACCAAGATCAGTGAGGTCAGCGCCAACAGATAAATCCCGCTGAACCACTGCGCTTGCGGCAAGCTTGCCGCCAAAGACGCGCGCATCGCGGGCAGCGCATTGGCCGTCACCGACGAGTCGATAAACCCCATCGACGAGGCCAAAATCGCCGCCCATAAAATCGCCTGTCGACGCTCGGGAGCACAAATGACAACGGGCACCAGGGTTTCCCCCGATGCCCGTGCGGTCATTTCCATCTCAGACACTTGTGCGAGAGCTTAGGAGTCTTCGCTGGAGGCCGGAGCTTGCACGATCCGGCTGGCCGGGGCTGCTGCGCGGCCTGTTGACAAAGGATCATCCTGACGCTGCACCGAGCCTTCAAAATGCGCGCCGCTCTCGATAGCGATGGTCTTGTGGATGATGTCGCCTTCCACCTTGGCGGTCGAGGTCAGGCGCACTTTCAAGCCCCGCACCCGGCCAATCACCCGGCCATTGACGACGATATCATCCGCCACGATCTCACCGCGAATGGTGGCGGTTTCGCCAACGGTCAGCAGATGCGCGCGGATATCGCCTTCAACCGTGCCTTCGACCTGAATATCGCCGGTGGTGCGCAGATTGCCCACGACGGTCAGATCGGCGGACAGCACAGAGGCAGCCACCTTGCCCTTCGGTGCCGAAGGGGTAAATTCCATTGAAGGTTTGCTCACAGGGGCCTCCGGGGCTTTGGGTTTATCGCTCTCGCCAGCCTTGGGGCCCGGTTCGTTGATGCGGCTTTTAGAAAACATTGGTCGCTGCCTTTATGAAGGTCATCGGATTTATCGCAGATCCACCGATGCGGATCTCGTAGTGCAGATGTGTGCCAGTAGAGCGGCCCGAGTTGCCCATATCACCGATCCGGTCGCCGCGCGATACCTTTTGGCCGACTTCCACCCTGATCTGCGAAAGATGGCCGTAGCGGGTCTCGATGCCAAAGGCGTGCTGGACCTTGATCAGACGACCATAACCGTTTGACCAGCCCGCAAAAGTCACAACGCCGTCAGCGGTGGAATAAATTGGCGCACCGTAATCGCCCGCCAAATCCTGGCCCTCATGCATCCGCAGGCCACGGCCTAAGGGATCATCACGCCCGCCAAAGCCCGAAGTATAGCGCACAGCGGTTTTCACCGGCATCCCGAACGGCGCTTTGAAAGCGGCGATGCGGTACATATTCATGTTATCAAGGCTTTTCAGGATCGCATTGGCGCGAAGTTCATCCATCGACGCCGCTTGCCCCGAGGTCGACAGCGAAATCGGCGTCAGCGGCCCACCTTGGCCACTATAGCCTTTGCGCACCGCTGACAGCAGATCATCCGGCGAAAGGCCAGCGGCGCGGAACATCTTGTCCAAGGGCTCAACCGAGACATTCATCGCCTGTTCCAACTGCGCGAAAATCGCGTCGTTACGGGTCTCAATCTGTTGTTTTTCTTGGGTCACCTTGGCGGTGCGGGCATCGGCTTTCTCGGCCTCGGTCTGCATCACATCGCGGGCTTGTGCGGTTTCGCCCAAGCTGGCGGTCATCATTTCAAGCGTGGCATCGGCATCCGCCAGCTTTTCTGCCTCCGTCCGGCCCGCCGTGGGGGCGGTGGACAAAGAGGCCACCTGATCGCGTGCAGAATCGCGTTCCTTGATCACGCCGCGCAGGGTGTTCTGGATCACGTCGATGCCGGTTTCCAACTCACGCCGGCGATCTTCCGAGGCGAGTAGTCGTGCCTGCATCTGGGACACCTGTGCAAGAGCCAGATTGAACCGCCCCTGCGCCGAAGCCGCCTCGTCCGCGCGCAGATCGCGGTCGGCAGAAAGATCGTTCAAGCGTTGTTCGTAAAGCGCCTGCTGGCGCGCCACTTGCTGCCGCGAAGTGCCCGCCGAAATCGAATCGAGCAGCAGGATCGCGGTCGCCAGTATCGTCCAAGCCAAAGCCAGCGAGCCGAACACCACAGCGATCGCTTGCGTGCTTGGCCGCAGCCGAATGAAGCGCGTCTCGGTATCAGATTTCAGGAACAACCGTTGTTCCGGCAGATACCGCTCCAAAGTGGTGTGAATCCGATAGGTGAAGCGTGTCAGCACAGCGGCATGTTCCGGTTCTTTAGGCGCAGAGGGCGATGGGTTGCCCATTTGCCGGGCTGCTGCCTGATTAGCCAGCGCATGGCCCAGTCGCAACAAATTTGACCAAAGCGCTGGGAACCGGGGCGGAAACTCGCCAAGATCGGCGGGATTCCGCCGATAAATCTTAAGCCTGATCGACCAGAGGCCAGTAGAAATCGGGCGGTATTCCGGCTTCGGCGCGCTTTTCTTCGTTGAACGGCGGCTTCAGATTGCCGTGGAAGTATTTGCGCACAAGGCTGTGGAATATCTCTTTCGGATCGTCCCCGGCACGGCCACAGAGCCAGTTGAACCACTTCGAGCCATAGGCCACGTGTGCCACTTCCTCGGCATAGATCGTATTCAGCGCGGCGATGACTTGGGTTTCGCGGGCTTGGGTGAACAAAGCGATCATCCCCGGCGTAACATCCAGGCCGCGCGCTTCCAGCACCATTGGCACCACGGCAAGGCGGCCTAAGAGATCAGCGGCGGTATCTTCGGCGGCCTGCCACATGAAGGCATGGGCGGGCATCGCGCCATAATGGCTGCCCATCGCCTCCAGACAATCGCACAACAGATTGAAATGCTTGGATTCGTCATCCGCCGCCTGCACCCAATCGTCGTAGAATCCCAAAGGCATCGAAGTGTCGGTGAACCGCGCGATGATGTCCCAATGCAGATCAACCGCGTTGAGTTCAATATGCGCCACCGCATGCAGCAAGGCGATGCGGCCCAAAGGCGAGCCGGGGCGGCGGCGCGGCACCTCGCGCGGGTCCAGCAGATCGGGCTTTTCGGGGCGGGCAGGGCGCTGCGGGGGGGTGGCTTGCCCTACGGTCAAAGGCGCACCCGCCGCCCGCGCCACGCGCCAACTGGCCGCATGTTTATGCGACAAAGCAGTTTTCGCGCGCCCGTCAGCGGTTGTCAGCACCTCGACCGCCATCTCTGCCAGCGATAGCGTCAAAGTGCGCGCACCGCCGCCAAAACCGCCTCCGCATGACCCTTGACCGAAACCTTGTTCCAGACCTGCGCCACCTGACCCGTACCGTCGATCAGCACCGTGGTGCGCTCGATCCCCATATAGGTCTTGCCGTACATGCTTTTTTCCAGCCAAACGCCGTAGTCTTCGCAGGTGGTCCCGGCCTCATCTGACGCCAGCACAATCGACAGCCCGTGCTTTTTGCAGAACTTGTCATGCGCCTTCACCGAATCCTTGGAAATCCCGATCACCGTGCAGCCCGCAGCAGTGAAATCCGCCAAACGCGCGTTGAAATCCTGCGCTTCCAGCGTGCAACCCGGCGTGTCGTCTTTCGGGTAAAAATACAGCACCACCGTGCCGGGGCGCAAAGCAGACAACGTAACGCTGCCACCGCCATCGCGCGGCAGGATAAAATCGGGGGCGGTTTGGCCTGAGGTTATCATGCGCGGCTCCTTGCTATTTGAATATCAACCCTTTGCGATCTAGTTGCCTTTGGGCAAAGATAAAGGCAAGCCCCAGCGAAGGAACGGCCAGCACCCGCATTGGCGGTATCGGTCGGCATTGGGAAAGGCAGCGGCAGCGATGACGACCGATCAGCAGAGTGAGGCAGCCCCAGATCCGGGCCATGCTTCTGTTGTGTCGGATGCGCCGCCAGTTGCACCCACCCCGGCTGATTCTCCGGCCAAAAAACCCAAAAAACGCCACCGCACCGGCCTTGGCGCACGGCTGTTCTGCCTTGCGCTGATTTTCGGCATCATCTTTGCAATCTTGGGCCTGTCCGGCAAACCGATCCCGATGCCAACTTGGGTTGTGGCCGAGATCGAACAGCGGGCCAACACAGCGATTGCCAAAGCCCTGCCGGAAGCCGCCATCGCCATTGGCGGGGTTGAGATCACTGTTGAAGATTGGGTGCCACGCCTGCGGCTTGACGATCTGCGGTTGCTGAAAGCCAACGGCCAAGCCTTGCTGACCTTGCCTGATCTGCGCCTGACGCTGGACCCTTCGGCGCTTCTGCAAGGCCAGATTCGCACCCGCAGCCTGAAATTGGTCGGAGCGCATCTGCAGATCACCCGTGACCGCGACGGCAATTTTGATCTCTCGCTGGGCGGCACTGAAATGCAGCCGAAAATCCGCAGCCTGCCGGAACTGTTTGACGCGGTGGACCGGGCCTTTGCCAGCCCCGCCGCAGCCCATCTGACAACGATTGAAGCCGAGGCGCTGACTCTGACGCTGCAAGACCAAAGCTCGGGTCGGCAGTTTGATCTGGGCGATGGCCGCATGCGGCTGGAAAATCGCGCCACGGAAGTCGCGGCAGAGGTCAGCCTGTCGCTGATCAGCAGTGCGACGCCTGCGCGCGCGGTGCTGACCATCGTGTCACAAAAGAGCGACGATCAAGCCCGGATTTCGGCGCAGATTGAGGGGGTAGCGGCCAAGGATGTCGCCGCCCTTGCCGCCCCTTTCGCGTGGGCCGGTCTGCTCGATGCGCCGATTTCGGGCGAGATTCACACCACCCTGCGCGCCGAAGGCATCTCGGCACTGGAGGCCAGCTTAAGCTTCGGCAAGGGTGCGCTGCAGCCCAGCCCGGAAGCCCGCCCGATCGCCTTTGACAGCGCCAGCATGGCGATGCGTTTCGTGCCCGACCAAGGCCGGATGGATCTGACAGCGCTTTCGGTGCAAAGCCCGACATTGCGGGTGAAAGCCTCGGGCCACAGCTACATGATCCGCGCCGATGGCAGCCGCATCATCGGCGCTTTGGCGCGTGAGGTGCCGGATGCCTATCTCACCCAGCTGGAGTTCAGCCAAGTGACGCTCGACCCTCAGGGCCTGTTCCAAGAGCCGGTCGAGTTCAGCCATGGCGCACTGGACACCCGGATGCGCTTGCAGCCGTTCTCGGTCGAGATTGGTCAGTTGGCGCTGACCGAAGCCGGGCGGCGGCTGACGGCTTCCGGTAAGATCGGTGCCGATCAACAGGGCTGGCGCGCGGCGATTGATCTGGCGCTGAATGAGATCCAGCATGATCGGCTGGTCGCGCTGTGGCCAGTGACGCTGCTGCCAAACACCCGGCTTTGGGTCGATAAGAACGTGCTCAGCGGCTCACTGACCGAGGTGCGCGCGGCGTTGAGGATCGAGCCGGGGGCGGCGCCGCGCCTGCATCTGGGCTATAACTTCAACGATGCCGATGTGCGGTTTCTGGCGACTTTGCCGCCGATCAAGGCGGGCGATGGCTATGCTTCGGTTGATGGCCAGACCTACACGATGGTGCTTTCCAACGGCACGGTGACCCCACCCGAGGGCGGCGATATCAATGTCGCGGGTTCGGTGTTTGCCATCCCCGATGTGACCAAGCGCCCCGCGACAGCCGAAATCACCCTGAAAACCCAGTCCAGCCTGACCGCCGCTTTGTCGCTGCTGGATCAGCCGCCGTTTCACTTCATGTCAAAGGCCGATCAGCCGGTGACTTTGGGGCAGGGCAGTGCGGCGATTGAGACGCATCTGAAAATGCCACTGCAAAAGAAAATTGCGCTGAAAGATGTGCAATATCAGGTGGTTGGCACGGTTTCTGACTTTTCCTCAGACACGGTGGTGCCGGGGCGCAAGATCACCGCCGACAGCCTTACGGTTTCGGCAGACACCACCGGCCTGACCATCGCCGGGCCGGGGCAGATTGGGGCTGTGCCATTTGACGTGAGCTACCGCCAAGGCTTCGCGCTGGACCAGAAGGGTAAGGCTCGGATCGAAGGCGCTGTCACGCTGTCACAGAAAACCGCCGCCGAATTTGGCCTTGGCCTGCCCGATGGCATGGTTTCGGGGCAGGGCCGGGGACAGGTAAAGATTGATCTGGTGCGCGGCCAGCCGGGGCATCTGTCGCTGGTGTCCGATCTGGCCAATATAGGTCTGACCATCCCCGAGGTCGGTTGGACCAAGCCGAAAGCCGCCAAGGGCCAGTTGAGTGCCGAAGTCCGCTTGGGCAAGCCGCCTCTGGTGGAAAGCATCAGCCTGAAAGCCAGCGGTCTGGATGCCACTGGGTCGGTGACGATGAAAGCCGGGGGCGGCTTGGATGTGGCAAAGTTTAACCGGGTGCGCTTGGGCGATTGGCTCGATGCGCCGGTGGAAATTCGCGGACGCGGGCAGGGCAAATCGGTGGGCCTCGCGGTGACGGGGGGATCGGTCGATATGCGCCGGATGCCGCCTGCCTCTGCGCGTAAATCCAGCGGCAAATCCGGCGGCAGCCCGCTTTCGCTGCGGCTGGATCGTTTGCAGGTGTCGCAGAGCATCGCTTTGAACAGCTTCCGGGGTGATTTCTCGCTGACAGGCGGCTTGAACGGCAATTTCATCGCCGCGGTCAATGGTAAAGCGCAGGTGAAAGGCACGGTGGTGCCTGCCCGCAACGGCACGGCGGTGCGGCTGTTGTCGGATGATGCGGGGGCGGTGATGGCGGCGGCTGGCATTTTCGCATCGGCGCGTGGCGGGTCTTTGGATCTGACGCTGCAACCTCGCCCCGAGGCGGGCAGCTATGACGGCATTGTCACCATGGGATCGCTGCGGGTGCGCAACACCAATGTTCTGGCAGAACTGTTGAACGCCATCTCGGTGGTTGGCATCCTTGAGCAGCTGAACGGCGCGGGGCTGTTGTTCAGCAATGTCGAGGCCGCCTTCCTGCTGACCCCCAATGCAATACAGGTGCATCACGGCTCGGCGATCGGTGCCTCCTTGGGCGTCTCAATGGCGGGCGTCTACAAAAGCGCCAGTGCCGAGTTGTTCATGCAGGGCACGATCTCGCCGATCTATCTGCTGAACGGCATTGGATCTGTGTTGACCAAGCGCGGAGAGGGGCTGTTCGGCTTCAATTATGCACTCAGCGGCACGGCGGCCGATCCGCAGGTCAGCGTAAACCCGCTGTCGATCTTGACGCCGGGGATGTTCCGCGAGATTTTCCGCAGCCCCGCACCGGTGATAGGCTCCAAAGGCACAGAAGGAAGTGGCGGATGAAGCTGTCGGATTTTGACTTTGATCTGCCCGGGGCGCTGATCGCTACCCGCCCGGCGCGCCCGCGCACGGCGGCGCGATTGCTGCTGGCGCAAGGTGATCAGATCACGGACCTGCATGTGGCTGATCTGATCGACATCTTCTGCCCCGGTGATCGTTTGGTGCTGAACAACACCCGCGTGATCCCGGCGCGTCTGTTCGGGCACAGACAGCGCGGCGAGGCGGTGGCCAAGGTGGAAATCACCCTGCTGGAACCCCAAGCACAAGGCTGGCGCGCGCTTGCCAAACCCCTGCGCAAGGTCAACGTGGGTGAGATGATCCGGTTTTCCGATCAGCTTTCCGCAACTGTCGCCGCCAAGTCTGAGTCCGATCTGCGGCTGGAATTCAACCTGACCGGCGATGACTTCGACACCGCCCTGAACGCCGCAGGTGCGATGCCACTGCCGCCCTATATCGCCGCCAAACGCCCCGCCGATGCGCAAGACAACACCGATTACCAAACCGTCTTCGCCCGCCATGCCGGGGCCGTCGCTGCCCCCACCGCCAGCCTGCATTTCGACGCCGACCTGCTGGCAGCTTTAGCGGCGAAAGGTGTGGCGTTCACCGAAGTCACCCTGCATGTCGGCGCAGGCACTTTCCTGCCGGTCAAGGTCGAGGACGTCACCACCCACAAAATGCACGCCGAATGGGGCCAAGTCAGCCCCGGGGCGGCCGCCGAGATCAACGCCACCAAAGCCAGTGGCGGCCGCATCATCCCGGTCGGCACCACCGCTCTGCGCCTGATCGAATCGGCGGCAGTGTCGGGCCGGGTTGAGGCGTGGGAAGGCACCACCGACATTTTCATCTATCCCGGCTACCGCTTCCGCGTCACTGATGCGCTGATGACCAATTTCCATCTGCCGAAATCGACGCTGCTGATGCTGGTCTCGGCGTTGATGGGCAAGGCGCGGATAGACCGGATCTATGCCCATGCCGTGGCCCATCAGTATCGTTTCTTCTCCTACGGCGATGCGTCTTTGCTGATCCCATAACTTGCGGCGGGGTGAACCCCGCCCTACATCGCCCACCCCGTCGCAAATATATCACGCGGTAAGCTTTACCATGCTACCTTGCCGCCGAAACCGGAGCGCCTCATGTTGAAAGTCCTCGCCCAATCCTGGCCCCTCTTGCTGGGCGTCATGTTGCTGATGGTCGGCAATGGCGTGCAAGGCTCGCTGTTGGGCATCCGGGGTGCGCTGGAGGGGTTCAGCACCTTCGAGCTTTCCATCGTGATGTCGGCCTATTTCCTCGGTTTCCTTGGCGGCTCCCGCATGGCTCCCGAAATGATCCGCCGCGTCGGCCATGTCAGGGTGTTTTCCGCCTTGGGGTCGATGATTTCCGCGGTGCTGGTGCTGTATCCCTTGATGCTGGATTGGCAGGCCTGGGCGGTGATGCGGGTGCTGATCGGGTTTTGTTTCTCGGGCATCTATGTCACCGCCGAAAGCTGGCTGAACAACACCGCCAGCAATGAAACCCGTGGTCAGGCTTTGTCGGCCTATATGATCGTACAGATGCTGGGCATCATCGCTTCGCAGGGGCTTTTGGCGATGGGCGATCCCAGCGGTTTCGGGCTGTTCATCATCCCCTCGGTACTCGTCTCGCTGGCGTTCATGCCGATCCTGCTCGCCGACACCCCCGCGCCCACCTTTGACACCATCAAACGCATGAGCTTTGCGCAACTGTTCCGCACCTCACCGCTCGGGTGCGCCGGGATGCTGCTGACAGGCGGTGTGTTCGCTGCGATGTTCGGCATGGCCTCGGTCTATGGTGCCATGTCGGCGATGACCATCGGCCAGATCGCGATCTTTGTGGCGGCGATGTATGTCGGCGGCCTTGTGCTGCAATACCCGGTCGGCTGGCTGTCTGACCGCGCCGACCGCCGCGTTCTGATCCTGTGGATGGCTACCGCCGGGGCTGTGGTGATGGCCGTCGCCGCTGCCGTGCCCTTGCCGTTCACGCTGGAGGTGCTGGTGGCAGCCCTGCTGGGCGGTATCATCAACCCGCTCTATTCATTGCTGATTGCGCACACCAATGACTACCTTAGCAAAGAAGATATGCCCGGTGCATCCGCCGGTCTGATCTTCCTCAACGGCTTTGGCGCAATCTTTGGCCCCTTGCTGGCAGGCTGGTTGATGAGCGCAATCGGGCCCAAAGGCTATTTCCTGATCATCGGCGGCTTCTTTGCCGCCCTTGCAGGCTATGCTGGCTATCGGATGACCAAGCGGGTGGCCCCGGTGCAAACCAACACTTACGCCGGCCTGTCGCCGACCGCGTCGGCGTTGGCGGTGGATGCAGTGCTGCAAGAGCAGGAAGAACCACGCCGCTGACGGCTTCCAAAGCGGTTGCGGCGACCTTGCGAACCTGCCACCTTGCTGCAAAGAGGGATGCTTATGTCTGATCCGATTGAGATTCTCGACTTCTGGCTGGGTGAAATCGGCCCTGACAGCTGGTATGCGGGCGGCGATGAAATTGATGGCAGCATCCGCGACCGCTTCGCCGAAATCTGGCAAGCGGCTTTCGATGGCGGGCTGGAGCATTGGGTCGAAGGCACCGTCGGCACCTTGGCCTATCTGATCCTTTGCGACCAATTCGCACGCAATATGCACCGCGACACCGAAAAGGCTTTCGCCACCGACCCGCAGGCACTGGCCGCCGCGAAAAAGGCGGTCGCTGAGGGCTGGGATTTGGACGCCCCCGAACCCGAACGGCAATTTTTCTACATGCCATTTGAACATTCCGAAGACATGGCCGATCAAGATCGCGCGGTTGAACTGATGACAGCGCGCTTGGCCTCTGACCCCGAAATGGCTCTTCACGCGCAAGCGCATCGTGAAATCATATCGCGGCTGGGGCGTTTTCCAAACCGCAACGCAGCTTTGGGTCGAGAAAGCACTGCCGAAGAGCTCGATTTTCTCAAGTCTGGCGGTTATTCCGCCGTTGTGACCGCGCTGAAAGCCAGCCATGCAAGCGACGCATAGGCCTTCAGCATTGCCAATGTTGCTTGGGTTTATAAAATAGTTTAATGGCAAACTACTTTTTCTGAGGAGGGAAAGATGGCTGCTCAAACATTCGACGTGATCGTAATCGGCGCAGGTCCGGGGGGCTATGTCGCCGCTATCAGGGCCAGCCAGCTGGGGCTGAAGGTGGCGATTATCGAGCGTGAAAACCTCGGCGGCATCTGCCTGAACTGGGGCTGTATCCCGACCAAAGCCCTGCTGCGCTCGGCGGAAGTTTTCCACCTGATGCACCGCGCCAAGGAATTTGGCCTGTCGGTGACCGGTCTGGATTTCGATCTGAACGCCGTCGTCGCCCGCTCGCGCGGTGTGGCGAAACAACTGTCGGGCGGCATCGGCCATCTGATGAAGAAGAACAAAGTCACCGTGTTCATGGGGGCGGCAACCCTACCGAAAGCCGGAACTGTCACGGTGAAAACCGACAAAGGCAGTGATGAGTTGACCGCCAAATCCATCATCCTCGCCACAGGCGCGCGCGCCCGCGAACTGCCGGGGCTGGAGGCCGACGGCGATTTGGTCTGGACCTACCGCCACGCCTTGCAACCCAAACGCATGCCGAAAAAGCTGCTGGTGATTGGCTCTGGTGCCATCGGCATCGAATTCGCCAGCTTCTTCAATACCTTGGGCGCGGATACCACTGTGGTCGAGGTGATGGACCGCGTGCTGCCTGTTGAGGATGCCGAAGTCAGCGCCTTCGCGAAAAAGGCCTTCGTCAAACAAGGCATGAAGATCCTCGAAAAAACCACCGTGAAGAAGCTGGATCGCTCACCCGACAAAGTCGTCGCCCATCTGGAAGACGCCAAAGGCACCACCACCCAAGAATTTGACACCGTGATCTCGGCGGTTGGCATCATCGGTAACATCGAAAACCTTGGGCTTGAAGCCTTGGGCGTCAAAATCGACCGCACCCATGTGGTGACCGATGAATTCTGCCGCACCGGGGTCGCTGGTCTGTATGCCATCGGCGACATCGCGGGCGCGCCGTGGTTGGCCCACAAGGCCAGCCATGAAGGCGTTATGGTGGCCGAACTGATCGCAGGCAAACATCCGCATCCGATCAAGCCGAACTCCATCGCCGGCTGCACCTATTGCTACCCACAAGTGGCAAGCGTTGGCCTGACCGAAGCCAAAGCCAAAGAGGCCGGGTTCGAGATCAAAGTCGGTCGCTTTCCCTTCATCGGCAACGGCAAGGCGATTGCTTTGGGTGAGGCTGAGGGCTTCATCAAAACCATCTTTGATGCCAAAACCGGCGAGATGCTGGGCGCCCACATGATCGGGGCCGAAGTGACCGAGTTGATCCAAGGCTATGTCGTGGCGCGGGGCCTTGAGAGTACCGAGGAAGACCTGATGAATACCGTGTTCCCGCATCCCACTTTGTCGGAAATGATGCATGAATCCGTGCTCGACGCCTACGGTCGCGCCCTGCATATGTAAGGCGCTTTGCTGCGAAAAATCAGGGGGGCTTCCGCCCCCCTCGGCTTTGCCTAGGTCACATTGGCCAAGGCCAATGTGACTAACCCCCTGAGGATATTTGAGCACAGAGGATGACCCATGCGCGCCGTTTTAACCGTTCTCGCACTTTGGGCGGCGGGATTAGGCGCGGCGGCGCAGTTCGGTAAGATTTCCGTTCTCTATCAAACGCTGCAGACCACATACGCTGCCCATGCAGGTGTCGGCATCGGCCTGATGGTGTCCATTGTCGGCATCGTCGGGCTGATTTTCGGCACCACGGCGGGCCTGCTGGTGGCAAAAGTCGGCCCGCGCCGTGCCATCCTGTCCGCATTGGCTTTGGGCGCTGTCGTCAGCCTGATTCAATCCAGTTTCCCCAGCTATCCGCTGATGATGCTGACCCGCGTGCTCGAAGGTGTGTCGCATTTGACCATCGTGGTCGTTGGCCCCACCGCGATTGCGGGCGTGACATCGGCGCGGCATCAGGGCTTGGCGATGACGCTGTGGTCGTCGTTTTTCGGCGTGACTTATGCGGCATTGGCCTATTTCGCGCCCGGCTTGATTGCATTGCATGGCCCCGGAGCATTGTTTCAACTGCACGGCGTCTGGATGCTGCTGTGCTTTGCCGCCATGTTTGCACTGCTGCCGCCAGACCCGCAACATCGCCCAACACCGGGCCAAGGCAACCTGTTGGCACAGCACGCAGCAATCTACGCCTCGCCCTATATCGCAGCACCCGCGATGGGTTTCGTATGTTATACAGTGACTTACGTGGCTGTCCTTACCCTGCTGCCCGCCGCCGTTACCCTCGGTTGGGGTCCGTTCATCGGTGTGTTCATGCCCTTGGTGTCGATCACCGTCTCGCTGACCCTCGGCGTCTGGCTGCTATCAAAAATCCCCGCCTTCCGCCTTGTGCAAGCGGGTTTCGCAGTGGCCATGTTCGCCAGCCTGGGCCTATGGGCGACATGGGGGCAGGGCGCGCCTGAAGCCGCATTTGCCTTGTTACTGGCCGCCGCTTTGGGCGTTGTGCAGGGCGCGAGTTTCGCCAGCCTTGCCCAAATCAACCCCAGCGCCGAGGATCGTGCGCGCGGCGCGGGGGCGATTGCGCAACTTGGCAATCTTGGCACCACCACCGGCACGCCGCTACTGGCACTGATCCTCGCACAGGCCGGGGCCACCGGGTTTGCGCTGTTCCTGATCGGTTTTTCCGCCTTAGGCATCGCGATCCACGCTTGGCAGGCCCGTCGCAGGCTTAATCTTCCGCGTTAACCCAATAAAATATGCTGCATCTCGCCGATTGTTCACACTTCGTTCACATTTTGCAGTTGGAGACTCACCACATTCACCCTATCTATGTGACGTCGAATGGGGTGGGTCATGGCCGAACATAAGTTCATCGAAGTGCGCGGCGCGCGCGAGCATAACCTGAAAAACGTCGATGTGGACATTCCGCGCGATCAGTTCGTGGTGATCACCGGGCTGTCTGGCTCGGGTAAATCCAGCCTTGCGTTCGATACGATCTATGCCGAAGGCCAGCGGCGCTATGTCGAAAGCCTGTCGGCCTATGCGCGGCAATTCCTTGATATGGCTGGCAAACCGGATGTGGATCACATCAGCGGCCTGTCGCCTGCGATTTCCATCGAGCAGAAAACCACCTCGAAAAACCCACGCTCAACCGTCGGCACCGTGACCGAGATTTACGATTACCTCCGCCTGTTGTTCGCCCGCGTTGGCACGCCGTTCAGCCCCGCCACGGGTCTGCCGATCACCGCGATGCAGGTGCAGGATATGGTTGATGCGGTGATGGCGATGCCGGAAGGCAGCCGCGCGTATCTGCTTGCCCCGATCATCCGCGACCGCAAAGGCGAATATAAGAAAGAATTTATCGACCTGCGCAAGCAGGGCTTCCAGCGCATTAAGGTAAACGGTGAGTTCTACGAATTGGAGGAGCCGCCCGTTCTCGACAAGAAATTCCGCCACAATATCGACGTGGTGGTGGATCGTATCGTGGTGCGCGAGGGCTTGGAAACCCGCCTCGCCGACAGTTTCCGCACCGCTTTGAACCTTGCCGATGGCATTGCGGTGATTGAAACCGCCCCTGCCGAGGGCGAAGGCGATCCGCAGCGCATCACCTATTCCGAGAAATTCGCCTGTCCGGTTTCGGGTTTCACCATCGCCGAGATCGAACCCCGGCTGTTTTCCTTCAACGCCCCCTACGGCGCTTGTCCGGTCTGCGATGGCTTGGGAATGGAGTTGTTTTTCGACGAGCGCCTTGTCGTCCCCGACCAGTCGCTAACCCTGTTGGGCGGAGCCATCGCGCCGTGGTCAAAGTCAAAAAGCCCGTATTTCACTC
Source organism: Cypionkella sp. TWP1-2-1b2 (assembly GCF_049896245.1). NCBI lineage: Bacteria > Pseudomonadati > Pseudomonadota > Alphaproteobacteria > Rhodobacterales > Paracoccaceae > Cypionkella > Cypionkella sp. TWP1-2-1b2. The sequence goes on from NZ_JAFCTX010000003.1 coordinate 151,365, forward strand.
AGACCATCGAGGCGATCTCAAAGCACTATGGCTTTGATAAGAAAACCAAATGGAAAGACTTACCCGAGAACGTCAAACAGGTGTTCCTGCGCGGCTCGGGTGGCGATGAGATCCTGTTCCGTTATGACGAAGGCGGTCGGGTTTACCAAGTTTCCCGCGTGTTCGAAGGCGTCATCCCCAATATGGAACGCCGCTACCGCGAGACCGACAGCTCGTGGAGCCGCGAGGAGATGGAGCGATTTCAGAACAACCGCCCCTGCGGTGCCTGCGGTGGCTACCGTCTGAAACCCGAAGCGCTCGCGGTAAAAATCGGCGGTCTGCATGCGGGGCAGGTGGTGCAGATGTCGATCTCGGAAGCGCATGATTGGATCAGTGCCGCGCCCGAACATCTGACCAAGCAAAAGAACGAAATCGCCAAGGCGATCCTGAAAGAAATTCGCGAGCGTCTGGGTTTCCTGGTAAATGTCGGGCTGAACTACCTGACGCTGTCGCGCAACGCAGGCACGCTTTCAGGCGGGGAATCCCAGCGAATTCGCTTGGCCTCTCAGATCGGCTCCGGCCTCACAGGTGTGCTCTATGTGCTTGATGAACCCTCCATCGGCCTGCATCAACGCGACAATGACCGCCTGCTGACCACGCTGAAAAACCTGCGCGATGCGGGCAATACCGTGCTGGTGGTGGAGCATGACGAAGATGCGATCCGCGAGGCCGACTACGTGTTTGACATGGGGCCGGGGGCCGGGGTGCATGGTGGATTTGTCGTCAGCCACGGCACGCCAGAACAGGTGGCCGCTGACCCTAACAGCCTGACCGGACAGTATCTTTCCGGTGCGCGTGAGGTCAGGGTTCCGAAAACCCGCCGCAAGGGCAGTGGCAAGAAACTGACCGTCGTAGGCGCTACCGGCAACAACCTCAAGAACGTCACCGCCGAATTTCCGCTGGGCATGTTCGTCTGCGTCACCGGGGTTTCGGGCGGCGGCAAATCGACTCTGACCATTGAAACCCTGTTCAAGACTGCCGCCACCCGCCTCAATGGCGCGCATGAAACGCCGGCACCCTGTGAGACAATCAAGGGGTTTGAGCATCTCGATAAGGTCATCGACATCGACCAGCGCGCCATCGGTCGCACGCCGCGCTCTAACCCTGCGACCTACACAGGCGCATTTACCCCGATCCGTGATTGGTTTGCCGGGCTGCCCGAAGCCAAGGCGCGCGGCTATCTGCCGGGGCGGTTCAGCTTTAACGTCAAAGGCGGCCGCTGTGAGGCGTGCCAAGGCGACGGCGTTTTGAAGATTGAGATGAACTTCCTGCCCGATGTTTACGTCACTTGTGAGACCTGCAAGGGCCATCGCTATAATCGTGAGACTTTGGAAGTTAAATTCAAAAACAAGAGCATAGCCGATGTTCTTGATATGACATGTGAAGATGCGCAGGTGTTTTTCCAAGCCGTGCCGAGCATCCGCGAAAAGATGGATGCGCTGTGTCAGGTTGGCCTTGGCTATATCAAGGTCGGCCAGCAGGCGACGACTTTGTCGGGCGGCGAAGCGCAACGGGTCAAGCTCTCGAAAGAGCTGTCCCGCCGCGCCACCGGACGCACCTTGTATATTCTGGATGAGCCAACCACCGGCCTGCACTTTGAAGATGTGCGCAAGCTGTTGGAAGTGCTGCATGAATTGGTCGATCAGGGCAATACAGTGGTGGTGATTGAGCACAACCTTGATGTGGTGAAAACTGCTGATTGGGTGATCGACATTGGCCCAGAGGGTGGCGATGGCGGCGGGCAGATCGTCGCTGTCGGCACGCCGGAGGCCATCGCAAAGGCCGCGCACAGCCACACCGGGCATTACCTTAAAGACCTGCTTACACCACGCCGGGCGGCGGCGGAGTAACCAGACCCCCGGCCCTAGTGCCCAAGCCTCAGTTCCCGGACAACACCTGCAAAATCGTCAGGATCGCGCGGGTTTCCGGATCAATGCGCATCAGGCGATCTTCATAGCGGCAATAGGTGCCTGCGGGCAACGATCTGTAGCGGGTATACGAGACGGTTATGCAATCGTCGCGGACATAATCCCCAATCCGATAGCGCCCATTCCGACCATGCAACACGTTGTCTGAATGGTCGTCGTTGTAATAGGGGCGGTCGTGGCCTCTGTCCTTCGCGTGGCCCGGCGGGATGCAGGCGGGCGATTTCTTCGCCAGACCGGGCGGGCAAAACTGTGTCGCATGGTGCGTTTTGGACTTTTTGCCGTGGCCCTTGTCGCCATGGCCTTTGCCATCTGCCAAGGCCGCACCCGTCGAGAGCGCAAGAACCGTCAGTGGTATACAAAGCAATTTGAGCATGTTCATGGCAGAGTCCTGCAAATGGTATTTGATACGGCTGTACATCTAACGCCGATCGCAGTCTTATGTTCCTGCACTCTCCTCGCCTCGGCGGTTCGGCGCGCATTGGGCAGATCAGCGCAATGCGGTGATGCGACGATGAATCACCGCAAGTCCCGTTCTATTTTCGCCCAAAATCAGGGCAATTCTTCGGTCTTCCCCAAAACATTTTCAAAAAAATCCGAAAGGTCCATTTGAGATTAACCTAATTGTGTGAAAACGCGATCAGGCGCAGCTTAGGCGCGGGATGATCCGGCAGAAGACCGGACCCATGACCGAAGCCAATTTTTCGGTAAACCAACACAAAGCCCGACAAGGGCACAACGGTTTCGCAGCGCGCGGGCTTTGGCGCTATGGCGTCCAAAACAGCGTATCTGCGCCATAGGATAGGGACAGCACGATGCAACTTACCAACCCGTCACCCTTGCTTCACAACGAGGATCTGGCACCCGCGACCGAGCGAAAATGGGGCGCGTTTTCGATTTTCAACGTCTGGACCTCGGACGTTCACAGCCTGTGGGGCTATTATCTGGCCGCCAGCCTGTTTCTGCTCTGTGGCAGTTTCGTCAATTTCGTGATCGCGATTGGCGCGGGATCGCTGGTGATCTTCGTGCTGATGAGCATGGTCGGCAACGCGGGCGTGCGCACCGGCGTGCCGTTTCCGGTGCTGGCGCGGGCGTCATTCGGCACATTCGGGGCCAATGCCCCGGCCATCGTGCGGGCGATTGTCGCCTGTTTCTGGTATGGCGCACAGACCTCTGCCGCCTCAGGTGCGATCGTTGCCCTGTTGATCCGCAGCCCCGGCATGTTGGAATTTCACACCAATTCCCAGATGCTCGGCCATTCAACGCTTGAGGTGATCTGCTTCTTTGTCGTCTGGTGCCTGCAACTGCTGATCATCCAAAGCGGCATGGAAACCGTGCGCAAGTTTCAGGATTGGGCGGGCCCTGCGGTCTGGATCGCGATGCTGTTGCTCGCGGTCTATCTGGTGGTCAAGGCGGGCACCTTCTCGTTCGGCGCTGAAATCCCGCAAGATGTTCTGCTGAAAGCCACTGCCGATGCCGGCGTCCCCGGAGTGCCCGGTTCCACTGCAGCCCTCGCCGCTGTGGCAGCCACTTGGATCACCTATTTCGCCGCCCTTTATCTCAACTTCTGCGACTTCTCGCGCTATGCCACAAGCGAACAAGCCCTGCGCAAAGGCAATCTCTGGGGCCTGCCGATCAACCTGCTGGCGTTCTGCTTGGTCGCAGGCATCACGACCACCGCCGCATTTACCGTCTACGGTGAGGTTCTGCTGCACCCCGAACAGATCAGCGCCAAATTCGACAGCTGGTTCCTTGCAGCGCTCGCAGCCCTGACCTTCGCCGTTGCCACCTTGGGCATCAATGTGGTGGCGAACTTCGTCTCCCCGGCGTTTGATTTCGCCAACGTCTTCCCGCGCCACATCAGCTTCAAACGCGGCGGCTATATTGCGGCGGCCATCGCGCTGATCCTATATCCTTGGGCGCCGTGGGAGACCGGTGCTGCGCATTTCGTCAACTTCATCGGCTCTACCATGGGCCCGATCTTCGGCATCATGATGGTGGATTACTACCTGATCCGCCACGGCAAGATCGACGTCAACGCGCTGTATCAAGAAAACGGTGAGTTCCGCTTTGAGGGCGGCTGGCACGTCAAAGCCTTTGTCGCCTTGGCAATCGGTATGGTGTTCTCGTCGATCTTGCCGACCTTCACCAGCCTTTTGCCAAGCTGGTGGGGCACGTATGGTTGGTTCTTCGGCGTTGGCATCGGCGGCGGGGTGTATTTCCTGCTGCGGATGGGCGCACGCTAAGCCACTGATACCAATGCAAAAGGGCGGGAGATCATTCCGCCCTTTTGTCAACTCGAAGCTCAGGTCCGCAGGCCCAACACTGAATAAAGCGGGCAAGTGCGCAGCAGTGCGGTGCCAATGGCCACCAGCCCGATCAGTTTGGCGTAGTGCCAGAACCCCGTGCCCTGATCCATGAAAAACCACAGCAGCAACGCGGCACCCACCACCACGCGCAGCATGCGGTCCAGATTTCCGACATTGGTTTTCAACATGAGGTTTCCTTTCAGACATCCCCGCCCGCGCAGCGGCTTTGTCCGAAAGATAACCCATATCCCTCCCATCGACTTTGATCTGACCCCGGATTTCCGGGGCCAGATCAGATATTTACTCCATCTGCTTGAAGTTAAACTCGCCACCTTCTTTGATCCCGGACGGCCAGCGCGCGGTGATCGTCTTGGTGCGGGTGTAGAATCGGAAGCTGTCCGGCCCGTGCTGGTTCAAATCGCCGAACGACGACTTTTTCCAACCACCAAAGGTGTGATACGCCAGCGGCACCGGGATCGGCACGTTAATCCCGATCATCCCCACGTTGATCCGCGCCGCAAAGTCGCGCGCGGTGTCGCCGTCGCGGGTATAGATCGCGGTGCCGTTGCCATATTCATGGTCCATCGCCATGCCGAGCGCTTCTTCATATGTCTTGGCGCGCACCACCGAAAGAACTGGGCCGAAAATCTCCTTGCGGTAAATCTCCATATCCGTGGTCACGTTGTCGAACAAATGCGGGCCAACGAAGAAGCCATCCTCATAGCCTTGCAGTTTGAAATCGCGGCCATCGACCACCAAATTCGCCCCCTGCGCCACACCGGATTCGATCAGCTTCAGGATATTGGCTTTCGCAGCTCCGGTCACCACCGGGCCGTAATCGACATCATTGCCCGCCGTGTAGGGGCCAACCTTCAGCTTCTCAATCCGGGGGATCAACCGTTCAATCAACGCATCCGCCGTGGCTTGCCCAACCGGCACCGCCACCGAGATTGCCATGCAACGCTCGCCAGCCGCGCCAAAACCTGCACCAACCAAAGCATCCGCCGCCTGATCCAGATCGGCATCCGGCATGATGATCATGTGGTTCTTGGCACCACCAAAGCACTGCACCCGCTTGCCGTTCGCCGTGCCGCGCGCATAGATATACTGCGCGATCGGGGTGGACCCCACGAAGCCGACGCCCGAAATCATCTCGTTATCAAGGATCGCATCGACCGATTCCTTGTCGCCGTTGATCACCTGCATCACGCCATCCGGCAGACCAGCCTCTTTCATCAAAGCCGCCAGCATCAGCGGCACCGTCGGCGCACGCTCGGACGGCTTCAGGATAAACGCGTTGCCGCAAGCCAGCGCAGGCCCCATTTTCCACATCGGGATCATCGCTGGGAAGTTGAACGGGGTAATCCCCGCCGCCACCCCAATCGGCTGGCGCATCGAATACATGTCAATGCCGGGGCCAGCCGAATCGGTGAACTCGCCCTTCAACAGATGCGGCGCACCAATGCAAAACTCGATCACTTCCAGCCCGCGCTGAATGTCGCCCTTGGCATCCGGGATGGTTTTGCCATGTTCCGACGACAAAGCTTCCGCCAGCTTCTCCATATCGCGGTTCAAAAGCCCGACCATCGCCATCATCACCCTCGCGCGGCGCTGCGGATTGGTCGCCCCCCACTTGATCTGCGCTTTGGCCGCATCAGCGGTGGCAGCGTCCAGTTCCGCCTTCGAGGCCAAAGCCACCCGCGCCTGCACTTCGCCCGTCGCCGGGTTGAACACATCGGCGAACTTGCCCGAAGTGCCCGCAACCAGCTTGCCGTTGATCCAGTGACCGATCTCTTTCATCATATCTCTCCCATGAGTTGCCGCCACAATAGCCTTGCGAAAATGCCAAGGGTAGCGGTAATATTTCAAATAAGTTTTGCAGTTTTGCATAGGCTTGCAGGCCGGTTTTGGCTGCAGCCACTACATCTGGTGGAAAAATGCAGTTTTAGCCGCCCATAACACAAGTCATTCCCTGCTGGGAAGACCGGTCCCGAAAGGTGAAGGCAATGGATTGGGATGATCTGCGGGTATTCCTCGCTGTGGCACGATCAGAAAGTCTGTCCGGGGCAGGGCGGCGCTTAAAGATCGACCCTGCCACGGTGGGCCGCAGGGTAGCACGTCTCGAAGAAGCCATGGACGCGCGGCTGTTCGCCAAAACCCCACAAGGCTATAGCCTGACCGAGCAAGGCACCCGCCTGCTCACCCACGCGATCCGCACCGAAGCGGCGATTGACGGCGCGTTTGAGGCGCTGACGGGCCCCGAGGGCCTTACCGGACAAATCCGCATCGGTGCCCCCGATGGCTGCGCCAACTACCTGCTGCCGCAAGTCATCGCCCGCATCTGCGACGCCAATCCGGGGCTAGAGGTGCAGATCGTCGCCCTGCCGCGGGTCTTTAACCTGTCTAAACGCGAGGCCGATATGGCCATCGCGGTGTCACGCCCCGAAGCTGGCCGCCTCACCGTGCAGAAACTTACCGACTATCATTTACACCTTGCTGCCAGCCGCGATTATCTCGCCAGCCACCCGCAAATCCTGACGCCCGCTGATCTGAAAGCCCACCGCCTTATCGGCTATATCCCCGATATGATCTTCGACAAAGAACTCGACTACCTCACTGAAATCGGTGCCTCCGCCCCGCCACTGGCCTCCAACTCCGTCTCGGTGCAGCTGAATTTTCTGCGTCACAGCGCAGGCATCGGCGTGGTGCATGATTTCGCGCTACCAGCAGCCCCCGAACTCGCCCGTATTATCCCCGAGCAAATCCATCTCACCCGCGCCTTCTGGCTGATCCGCCACGCCGATGATGGCCGGGTCGAACGCCTCAACCGCTTCGCCGCACAACTGATGCTTGAAGTTAAGAAAGAAATGCAAAGGCTTGAAGCAATTCCTTGACAGAATCTAACTCAGGCCAGACGCTTAGACGGACAGATAGGGAGGAACCTCATGCTTGTCAGTCAAATCCTGAAATCGAAATCCGATGACGGCGTCGTCACCCTACCACCCGGCACCATCATCAGTCGCATTGCCGAGGTGCTTTCGGCCCGCCGCATCGGCGCCGTGGTGATCTCTCCCGATGGCAAAAAGCTGGTCGGGATCGTGTCGGAACGTGACATCGTGCGCGAAGTTGGCAGGCGGGGTGGTGCCTGCCTGAACGACAGTGTTGACACCATCATGACGGCCAAAGTCATCGGCTGCACACGCGGCGACAACGCCGATGATGTACTGCAAAAGATGACAGATGGTCGCTTCCGCCACATTCCGGTGCTGGAGGGGGATGAGCTGATCGGGCTGATCTCTATTGGCGACGTGGTGAAAGCTCGTCTGTCCGAGTTGCATATGGAGAATGACGCGCTGGAAGGCATGATCAAAGGCTTCTAGCAATCCGCCTGCATCTGGGCACGCAATATCGCTGCGTGCCAGAAATTCGCTTGCATCCCGGTACGCTATATTGTTGCGTGCCAGAAATTCGCTTGCATCCCGGCACGCTATATTGTTGCGTGCCAGAAATTCGCTTGCATCCCGACACGCAATATTGTTGCGTGTCGGGGACTTAGGCGAGGAACCTGCCATGCGTATCGGTCTTTATCCCGGCACTTTTGACCCCATCACTTTGGGGCATGTCGATATCATCCAGCGCGCCATGGCACTGGTGGATCGTCTGGTTATTGGCGTCGCCATCAACCGTGACAAAGGCCCGGCCTTCACGCTGGAAGAACGCGTGGTGATGGTCGAAGCCGAATGTGCCGGTATCCTCGCCAAAACCGGCGGTGAGATCATTGTTCATCCGTTTGAAAATCTGCTGATCGACTGCGCCCGTGATGTTGGGGCCTCGGTGATCCTGCGCGGCCTGCGCGCTGTGGCGGATTTTGAGTATGAATTCCAAATGGTTGGCATGAACCGCGCGATGGATGCCAGCGTTGAAACCGTGTTCTTGATGGCCGATGCGCGCAGGCAAGCGATTGCCTCGAAGCTGGTGAAAGAAATTGCGCGCCTCGGCGGTGACATTTCAAAATTCGTCACCCCCCCGGTGGCCGAGGCTTTGGCGCGGCGCTATCCTAGGCCGCAGAAATAACTCTTGGAATGTTTGTTCCACAACGTTACCCTGCGATAAATCGTTCGAAACCAACACAATGATCGCAGACCAATGACCGCCCTAGATGTAGAAAACCTGACCGCACCCGCCACGATCGAGGAATTTCGTGATCGTCTGGCTGCGATCACCGAGGGCCTGCCGCGCCGCCTGCGGCAATGCGCCGATCATATCGCCGCCAACATCGACCGTATCGCGGTGTCCACCGTGGCCGAACTTGCCGCCGGGGCCGACGTGCCGCCCTCGGCGCTGATGCGATTTTGCCAAATCCTCGGATATTCCGGCTTTTCCGAAATGCAAAAGCTGTTCCGCGACGCCTATTCCCCGGGTTTCCCCGATTACTCCACTCGGCTGCAAAATCTGAAAGACGGCGGCACGGGCACCCCTTCGGCGCTACTCGCTGAGTTCATTGAAGCCGGGCGGCTATCACTGGAGGCCCTGGCGAAATCCGCGGATGAAGCGGCCCTCGCCCAAGCCGTAGCCCTGCTTTCCGCCGCCGATACCATACATGTCATCGGTCTCCGTCGCGCCTTTCCAGTCGCCGCCTATCTCGCCTATGTGTTTGATAAGATGGCCGTTCCCGCCATGCTGCACGAAGGCACCGGCAAGCTCGATCATCGCCACGCCCTTCGCCCCGGTGATGCAGTTCTGGCGATCACCTTCGCACCCTATTCCGAAGAAACCATCGCCCTCGCGCAAGACGCCCGTGACCGAGGCTTGGCTGTGGTCGCGCTGACTGACCGCATCACCAGCCCACTCGCCCGCGTCGGCGATGCAATCCTCACCGTGCCCGAGGTTGATTTCGGCGCATTCCGCTCGCTGTCCGCCACTCTTGCGCTGGCGATTGCGCTGGCTGTGGCGGTGGGGTCGGCACGCGGTTAGATCAGCAAAGAAAACGCTTTTGCTTTGCACAAAAATGGAATAAATATTCCAAAACGCTTGCGCAACTGAGTCTTGCCGCAGCGCCTGTCCCCGGAGGAGCCTGCCATGAAAACGCTCGACACCATCACCATCGGCCGATCCTCGGTGGATCTTTACGGCGCACAGATCGGCGGGCGGCTGGAGGATATGGCGAGTTTTCAGAAATATATCGGCGGCTCGCCGACCAATATCGCCGCTGGCACCGCGCGTTTGGGCCTGAAATCGGCGCTGATCACGCGGGTCGGCGATGAACATATGGGCCGTTTCATCCGCGAAGAACTGGCGCGCGAAGGCGTTGATGTGCGCGGCGTTAAAACCGACCCTGTGCGGCTGACGGCACTTGTGATCCTTGGTATCCGCGATGAAACCCAATTTCCGCTGATTTTCTACCGTGAAAACTGCGCTGACATGGCTTTGTGCGAAGATGATATCGACGAGAGCTTCATCGCCGAAACCCGTTCGATCATCGTCACCGGCACGCATCTGTCGCACGCCAACACCGAAGCCGCTGTGCTGAAAGCCGTTGAACTGGCGCGCAAACACGGGGTGAAAACGGCTCTGGATATCGACTACCGCCCTAACCTCTGGGGTCTGGCGGGCCATGGCGACGGCGAATCGCGCTTCATCGAATCCGCTGCCGTCACCGCTAAGCTACAGGCATCATTGCACTACTTCGACTTGATCGTCGGTACCGAAGAAGAATTCCACATCGCAGGCGGCTCGACCAACACCATCGAAGCCCTGCGTGCCGTCCGTAAGGTCTCCGCCGCCACCTTGGTGTGCAAACGCGGTGCCGCAGGGGCCGCTGCCTTCGAGGGCGCAATCCCCGACAGCCTCGATCAAGGCCAAACCGGCCCCGGATTTCCCATCGAAGTCTTCAACGTCTTGGGCGCAGGCGACGGTTTCATGTCGGGCCTGATCAAAGGCTGGCTTGACGGCGAAAGCTGGCCCGTAGCGCTGAAATATGCCAACGCTTGTGGCGCTTTCGCGGTGTCGCGCCACGGTTGCACCCCGGCTTACCCGTCTTTGGAGGAGTTGAATTTCTTCCTGGATCGCGGCGTGAAGACCCCAGCCCTGCGCAAAGACACCGAGCTAGAGCAAATTCACTGGTCCACCAACCGCCGCAAACAATGGTCCGAAGTGCGCGCTTTCGCCTATGACCACCGCTCGCAGCTGGAAGAAATTCCCGGTGCCAATCCTGAAAACATTGGCCGTTTCAAAGAGTTGTGTCTGGAAGCTACAGTGGATGTTTCGCAGGGGCGCGAGGGTTATGGCCTGCTCTGCGACAGCCGCCTTGGAAAATCCGCTTTGCACAAAGCCTCAGGTCAAGGCCTGTGGATCGGTCGCCCGGTGGAATGGCCCGGCTCGCGCCCCTTGACGTTGGAACCTGAAATTGGCCCCGATTTTGGCGGCCTGTCCGAATGGGCTTTGGAGGATGTGGTTAAGGTGCTGTGCTTCTGCCACCCTGATGACAACGCAGAAATGCAGGCCGAACAGGAAGCCGTCGTCACCCGCCTGTTCCATGCTTGCCGCCGTAACCGATTGGAAATGCTTCTAGAAATTATACCGTCGAAAGTCGGCCCCGTCGATGACCACACCAACGCCAAGCTGATCAGCCGCTTTTATGACATCGGCATCTACCCTGATTGGTGGAAACTGGAGCCGATGCAAACCCGCGCCGCATGGGCCGCCACCTGTGACGCCATCACCACGCGCGACGCCCATACCCAAGGCATCGTGATCTTGGGCTTGGGGCAATCCGAGGCCGAACTGGCCTCCTCCTTCAAACTCGCCGCCGATTTCCCGCTGGTCAAAGGCTTCGCAGTCGGCCGCACCATCCACGCCGATGTTGGCCGCCAATGGATCGCGGGCAAGATTGACGATGCGACCGCCGTGGCCACAATGGCCGAAAATTTCCGCCGCCTTTGCGGCATCTGGGACGCCGCCCGAGGAGCAAAAGCATGAAAACCATCCGTCTGACCGCCGCCCAAGCCATGGTGCGCTGGCTTTCCGTGCAGATGACCGAGGACGGCGCGCGCTTTATCGAGGGCATCTGGGCGATTTTCGGCCATGGTAACGTGGCCGGGATCGGCGAAGCGCTGCACGGCGCGAAAGACACGTTCCCGACTTGGCGCGGCCATAATGAACAAACCATGGCCCATGCAGCCATCGCTTTTGCCAAGGCGAAAAAACGCCGTCGCGCGATGGCCGTGACCACCTCGATCGGGCCGGGGGCTTTGAATGTCGTCACGGCGGCGGGCGTGGCCTTCGCCAACCGTTTGCCGCTGTTGATCATTCCCGGCGATGTCTTTGCCAACCGTGCCCCCGATCCGGTGTTGCAACAGCTGGAAGATTTCAACGACGGCACCGTTACAGCCAATGATTGCTTCCGCCCGGTGACCCGCTATTTCGACCGGATTTCCCGCCCGGAACATATCCTGACCGCCTTGCCGCGCGCCTTCCGGGTGATGACAGATCCCGCTGATTGCGGCCCGGTGTGCCTCGCGTTCTGCCAAGATGTGCAGGCCGAAGCCTTTGATTACCCTGAAAGTTTTTTCACCCCGAAGGTCTGGAAAATCCGTCGCCCCGAAGCAGATGCTGATGAACTCGCCGCAGCGATTGCCGCGATCAAAGCCGCGCAGAACCCAGTGATCGTGGCAGGCGGTGGCGTGATTTACTCCGGTGCCGAGGCCGATCTCGCGGCCTTCGCCAGCGCCCATAATATCCCGGTGGTCGAAACCCAAGCCGGCAAATCCAGCCTCGATTTCGACCATGCTTTGAATTTTGGCCCGGTGGGCGTGACCGGATCGGTCTCTGCCAACACGGTGTGCGAGAATGCCGATCTGGTCATTGGCCTTGGCACCCGGTTTCAGGATTTCACCACCGGGTCGTGGTCGCTATTCAAGAACCCGAACCGCCGTATTCTGTCGATCAATGTGGCGGCGTATGATTCCTACAAGCACGGCGCGATTAACTTAACCTCAGATGCGAAGATCGCCCTACAAGCCATTGGTAATGAACTTGGAAGTCAGAAATGGCCCAATATTCCGGGTCTGCAGGCCGATTGGGCCGCTGCCACCGCTGCCGTCAAAGCCGCACCCACCAGCAACGCTTTGCCGACCGATATGCAGGTGATCGGCGCTGTGCAGCGTACTGCCTCGAAAGCCACGGTGGTGATGTCAGCGGCAGGCACCATGCCGGGCGAGTTGCATAAGATTTGGGATGCGCCGACTGGCGGCTACCATATGGAGTATGGCTTCTCTTGCATGGGCTACGAGATTGCCGGGGCGATGGGCATTAAAATGGCCCGTCCCACCGCCGATGTGATCTGTATGCTCGGCGATGGCAGCTATATGATGGCCAATTCGGAGCTGGCGACCGCCGTGATGATGGGCGTGGCCTTTACCGTAGTGATCACTGATAATCGGGGCTATGGCTGCATTAATCGGCTGCAAAAAGGCACTGGCGGGGCAGGGTTTAACAACCTTCTCGACGAATCTTACCACGTCAATCCGTCCCATATCGACTTTACCGCACATGCAGCCTCCATGGGGGCGAATGCCGTCAAAGTCACCACGATTGCCGAGTTGGAGGCCGCCCTGACCGCCGCCAAGGGTGCAAAAATTCCCCAAGTGATCGTGATTGATACTGATCCCTGGCCCGGCACCGAGACTGGTGGCACATGGTGGGATGTCGGCGTGCCTGCGGTCTCAACGCGTGCAGAGGTCAATCAGGCCCGTGCCAATTATGAAGAAAAACTGAAAGATCAGTGGCTTGTCGACTGACCTTCGCGCTACCCTTAAAATTTGAGGAAATGATGATCCAATACGGCACCAACCCGATCGCTTGGACCAATGACGACGACCGCAGCCTTGGTGCGCATATCAGCCTTGAGCAATGTCTGGATGAAACTGCCGCAATCGGCTTTGATGGCATCGAAAAAGGCCATAAAATGCCGATGACGGCTCGTGAGTTGAACGCGCTTTTCCAACCTCGCGGGCTGAAATACATCTCGGGCTGGCATTCCACCAACCTCTTGGTCAACTCGATTGAGCATGAAAAGACCGCGATGCAGCCTTATCTCGACCTGTTGAAGGGCATGGGCTGCAAGGTGATTATCGTCTGCGAAACCTCAAACGCCATCCACGGCGACGATGGCAAAGCAGTAAACGACCGCCCGCATCTGCCCGATGCCGAGTGGAGAAAATTCGGCCAAGGCATTGAAGCTTTGGCTGAATTTAGCGCCGCCCAAGGCGTCAAACTGGTCTACCATCACCACATGGGCACCATTGTTGAAGCTGAGTGGGAGATCGACCGTCTGATGCATGAGTCCGGCCCGCACACCCATCTGCTGCTCGACACCGGCCATTGCTATTATGGCGGCGGCGATCCGGTGCGGGTGGCAAAAAAGCACATGTCCCGTGTCGGCCATATCCATGCCAAGAACGTCCGCCCCGACATCATGAAACAGGTGCGCGAGCAGGGGCTGTCGTTCCTGGAAGGCGTGCGGCGCGGCTCTTTCACCGTGCCGGGCGATGCCGAGGGGGCTGTGGATTTCTTCAGCGTTCTCGAAGTCGCGGCCCAGCACAATTACTCCGGCTGGCTGGTGATTGAGGCCGAGCAAGACCCATCGGTGCGGATTCCGATGGATTATCAAAGCCTTGGTTTGCGCTCACTCAAGGGCTTTGCCAAGCGGGCTGGCTTGGATAAGTAAAAGGCTCGATAAGTAAAGGCTGGAGGGCACGCCCCCCAGACCCCGTATCTGGGAGACGAACATGGCCGATCTATTGCGTAAACCCAATGGTACAACGGGCAAGGTGCATGACATCACGCCTGAGAACGCGGGCTGGGGCTATGTCGGCTTCGGCCTCTACCGTCTGCAACCCGGCGAAACCGCAGCCGAAATCACCGGCGACCGTGAAGTCATCCTCGTGCTCGTCGAAGGCAAGGCCCAGATCACCGCCGCAGGCCAAGATTGGGGCGTCTTGGGCGACCGTATGGATGTGTTTGAGAAAACCCCGCCACACTGTCTCTATATCCCCAACGGCAGCGACTGGTCTGCCACCGCCACAACCGCCTGTACATTGGCCATCTGCACCGCCCCCGGCAAGTCCGGCCACAAAGCGGCGCAAATCGGCCCGGATGGCATCACCCTGACCCAGCGCGGCACCGGCGCAAACACCCGCTTTATCAACAACATCGCGATGGAAGCTTTGGATGTGGCCGACAGCCTGCTGGTCACCGAAGTCTTCACCCCCTCGGGCAACTGGTCGTCCTATCCCAGCCACCGCCATGATGAAGATGATTTCCCCCGCATGACCTATCTGGAGGAAAGCTATTACATGCGGCTGAACCCTGCGCAGGGTTTCGGCATCCAGCGCGTCTATACCGAAGATGGCAGCCTTGATGAGACGATGGCGGTGAAAAACCACGATGTCACCTTGGTGCCCAAGGGCCATCATCCTTGCGGCGCACCTTACGGTTATGAGATGTATTATCTGAACGTCATGGCAGGCCCGCGCCGCAACTGGCGGTTTCAGAATGACCCGGATCATGACTGGATCTATCAGCGTGACACCGCTGCGGTCTAAAGCTTATTCCAACGGCGCCTCCGAAGTCAAAAGCTGCACCTGCATCGCACCCTTGTAACCGCGCAATTCGGCCTCAATCAGATGCGGTTTTGGCAGCCGGGGCGTCAGCACCAGACAGCGCCCAGCATAGCCTAATTCGTTCAGCCGTGTCAGCACCACGATCGCGTCCAAACTGGCGCTGAACAGCGGAAACACCACCAGATCGGGGGCGATACGGGCAAGTTTTTCCGGGCAAAGCTGCGCGAAGGGCAGCGAGAAGATCATAGCATCCTGCGACGCCGGGGCAGGCTCACCCCCGGCCAGATACAGGATTCGGCGGCTTGGCGGCTTTTGGCCTTGCAACAACCCCAACTGCGGTGGCATGTTCGCCTCCCACTCACTCTACAGCGCGCTTTGGGGCTGAGAGGCGACGATATTCTGCGCCTCCACAGCCAAAGCGCGAATTTCCGTTACGACACTCGCCTTATGTTAGCGCACACACGCCCGCGTGAGCAAGCACGAACCGGCATGATCAGTTGGCTCGGGATACAGATGGGCAAAGGCGAAGGGGACGGGCGATGGATCACGCGGCCACAAAAGCATTGCTGGGCGGGCTGCCGCTGCCGGTGATCCTGATAGCAATGGATGAGCGGATCGTGCAGGCAAACGGCCCCGCCGTGGCGCTGTTCGGGGCGGCGATCCTGGACCGCCATCATGCGCTCAGCTTCCGGCAGCCAGAGTTTTTGCGCGCCATCACCCAAGCGATGCAGCACGCCGAGACGGGTCGTATCCGCCTGATTCTTGCTGGGGCTGCGCAAGATACTATCTATGAAGTCTCGGTCAGCCCGGTGCCGCAGGGCGTGATTTGTGCCTTCGAGGATCGCTCGGCATGGGAGCAGATGGACCTGATGCGCCGCGATTTTGTCGCCAATGTCAGCCACGAGTTGCGCACGCCGCTGACCGCTTTGCTGGGCTTTATCGAAACCCTGCGCGGCCCCGCCCGCAATGACGCCCCTGCGCGCGAGCGGTTCCTGACTATCATGGCGAGCGAAGCCGAACGGATGAACCGCCTCGTCCGTGATCTGCTGCATCTCAGCCGGGTTGAGGCCGAAGAACGCGTGCTGCCGGGAGATGAGGTTGATATTGCAGGGCTGTTGCGCACATCGTTGGCCAGCCTGCGCCCCGTGGCCGAAGCCGCACGCGTCACGATCAAGGTCGAGGGCTATGATCAACCGCTGATAATCCGCGCCGATGCCGATCAGATGACGCAAGTGCTGACCAACCTTGTCGAGAACGCGGTCAAATACGGCAGCCCGGCGGGAGCAGAGGTGCGCGTCGCCTTGACCATTGAAAAAGGCCCGCGCGGCCAACAACTGCGCATATCTGTCAGCGATCAGGGCGAGGGCATCGACCCGTTCCACATCCCCCGCCTGACCGAACGTTTCTACCGCGTTGATGGCCACCGCTCACGCGAAAAGGGCGGCACCGGTTTGGGTCTCGCTATCGTCAAACACATCGTCAACCGCCACCGGGGTAGGCTGATCATCGAAAGCGCCAAAGGCAAAGGCAGCCGATTCTCGGTGCTGCTGCCCTTTGATCCCCGCTAACCAAGATCGCGCCACAAGGACATTCATTTTGGCTCAAATATCCCCGCCGGAGGCTCCCCCGCCGCCGCACACACGCCGTTTCAGGCCATTTCCCCCCGCTCCACCCATCCCGTCATATATATGTTACAAAACTGTCGCAAAACCATAGGATATCCTGCCTAGACGGGGCTGCGAAGGGCAAGCCATCCGGGCCGCCCTCAGGAATTAACTGGAGAGCAACATGTCTCTGATCAAACTGATCCCTTCCGCCGTGGCGATCCTTGCCGCTACGACCGTAATCGCTTCGGCGCGTGACCAACTGCAAATCGCGGGTTCTTCCACCGTGCTGCCTTACGCCACCATCGTGGCCGAAGCGTTCGGCGAAAACGGCGAATTCAAGACTCCGGTCGTTGAAGGCGGCGGTTCGGGCGCTGGCCGTAAGAAGCTGTGCGAAGGCGTGGGCGAGTCGACCATCGACATCGCGAACTCGTCGTCGCGTATCAGCCAGTCTGACATCGACCTGTGCAAAACCAATGGCGTCACCGACATCATGGAAGTCCGCATCGGCTATGATGGAATCGTGTTCGCTTCCGACATCAACGGCCCGGATTTCGTGCTGACCCCGGTTGACGTGTTTAACGCCATCGGCGCGCAAACCGCAAAAGACGGCGCTTTGGTTGCCAACACCGCAAAGACCTGGGCAGACGCCAACGCGGCGCTTCCGGCACAAGACATCCTCGCCTTCATCCCCGGCACCAAGCACGGCACGCGCGAAGTGTTCGACACCAAAGTGCTGCTGGAAGGTTGCAAAACTAACGGCGCTTACGATCTGTTCCTCGCCGCTTCGAAAGAAGCTGACGATGGCGCCAAGAAAAAAGACGCTGAAAAGCAGTGTTTCACCACCCGCTCGGATGGCACTTCGGTCGATATCGACGGCGACTACACTGAAACTCTGTCGCGCATCGCTGCCAACAAGAACGCTGTCGGCGTGTTCGGTCTGTCGTTCTACGAGAACAACACCGACAAGCTGAAAGTCGCAACCGTCAACGGCATCAGCCCGTCAGTTGAGACGATCTCGAAAGGCGAATACCCGGTGTCGCGCCCGCTCTACTTCTACGTGAAGAAAGCCCATATCGGCGTGGTCCCCGGCCTGAAAGAATACATCCAGTTCTTCGTGTCCGATGACATGGCTGGCCCGGATGGCAAATTGGCCGAATACGGTCTGGTTCCCGATCCGGAACTGGCGGCTACCCAAGCCGCTGTTGAAGCTGAAACCGTGATGGGCCCGCTGCAATAATCCTAAGCTAAAGGCGGCGCGAGGCATCTCGCGCCGCTTGTCTATCCAGCGCCTGTCCCTGTCATTGGTAGGAACCCCATGAGCCTCGGACTCATCTCCGTTATCATTCTCGCCCTCGCCGTCGCGGGCTATGTGATCGGCCGCCGTAAGGCTGTCGGCCAAGTCGAAGGCGATATTCGCAAATTACATTCCCTGCCGCCGTTTTATGGTCGCATCACCGCTTTGCTCACCGCTGTGCCTGCGTTTTTTCTGATCGCCGCATGGCTTTTGGCACAACCGTTGTTTTTGGAAAACAAAGCGATCAGCCTGATTAACCCCGCCGAGCTTCCCGCAGGCAAATCCGCCGAGCTGGTGATGGCCGATGTCCGCCGTGTCGCCGCTGGCCTGAACATGCTGGAAGCGCGCGGCGATGATGTTGGCCCCTTACTTGCCAGTCCAACCGCGCTGAAAATTGCATTGAATGGTGCGGGTGTGGTGTTGGAAACCGAGCCTACGTCCTCAACCTTGGCCGCCACGGCAGCTTTACGTGACGCTGGCGAAACCTCTCGCCTTGCAATGGCCGGGGCAGCACTTCTGCTGGCGCTGGCTGGTCTGGCCTTTGGCCTCAGCCGGATCAATCCCGAATACCGCGCCCGCAACGCCACCGAGCAATTTGCAATGTGGTTGTTGATGGCCTCAAGCCTGATCGCGGTACTGACCACGGTGGGTATCGTCGCATCCTTGCTGTTCGAGTCGATCCACTTCTTCCGGCTGTATCCGGCTTCTGAATTCTTCTTCTCAAGCGTCTGGAAACCGCAGTTCGGCGGTGGCTCCAGTCTCGGCATCCTGCCTCTGCTCTGGGGCACGCTTTATGTCTCGGTGATAGCTTTGATAGTCGCCGTGCCAATCGGCTTGATGTCAGCGATCTATCTGGCTGAATACGCCTCCCGCTCGACCCGCGCTTGGGTGAAACCGGCGATTGAGATCCTCGCCGGTATCCCGACCATCGTTTACGGCCTGTTCGCGCTTGTCACGGTTGGCCCGCTGCTGCGCGATTACTTCGCCTCACCGCTTGGCCTTGGCAATTCGTCCTCCTCGGTGATGACCGCAGGCTTGGTGATGGGCATCATGGTGATCCCTTTCGTGTCCTCGCTTTCCGACGATATCATCAATGCCGTGCCGCAATCTCTGCGCGATGGCTCGCTTGGTCTTGGGGCAACCCCATCCGAAACCATCAAACAAGTGGTGATCCCCGCAGCGCTTCCCGGCATCGTCGGTGCGGTTTTGCTGGCAGCCTCACGTGCGATTGGTGAGACGATGATCGTGGTGATGGGGGCAGGGGCCGCCGCCCAGCTGTCGATGAACCCGTTCGAAGCGATGACGACGGTAACTGTGAAAATCGTCAGCCAGCTTACCGGCGATACCGAATTCGCCAGCCCTGAAACCTTGGTCGCCTTCGCCTTGGGTCTGACATTGTTCTGCCTGACCTTGGCGCTGAACATCGTCGCCTTGGTGATTGTGCGTAAATACCGGGAGCAATACGAATGACCGCCCGCCCGTTGAACCCACGCGCCGCCATCGACACCCGCGCGTCGCTGCTGGTGCAAGACCCGCGCACCAAAGCCCGCAACGCCACCGAAAAACGCTTCCGCGCCTATGGCCTGACTGCTATCGTGGTGGCCCTCTTGGCCCTCGTCTGGCTGCTGGTCTCGATCTTCGGCAACGGCCTGCCAGCGTTCAAGCAGACTTTTATCACTTTGCCAGTTACCCTTGATGAAAGCCTGCTCGACAAAGGCGGCAAACGCGATCCCGCTGATCTTGTCAAAGCCACCACCGTCACTTATGGCAAACTTCTGGCAGCGTCACTGGAAGCCGAAATCACTGCCAAAGGCCTGAACTTGGGCGAGATGAATCCCAAAGACCTTACCAAAATGATCTCCGAGGAATCGCCCGCCACCCTGCGCAACCGTGTTCTGGCCGACCCCTCGCTGATCGGCACCACGATCAAGGTCAATGTCTTGGCCTCGGGCCGCATCGACGGCTACTACAAGGGCCGGGTGACGATGGAATCCGCCGCCTTGGACAAAAACACCTCGCCCGCGCAACTGGCGCTTGCCGATCAGCTGAAAACCGCAGGCGTGCTGAAAACCCAAATCAACCCCGGCTTCCTCACCATGCCCGATGCGTCAGACAAACGCCCCGAAGCCGCAGGGCTTGGCGTGGCCATCGTAGGCTCTCTCTACATGATGTTCGTGGTACTGGTGCTGGCATTGCCCATTGGCGTCGCCACGTCCGTCTACCTCGAAGAATTTGCCCCGAAAAACAAATTCACCGACCTGATTGAGGTGAACATCGCCAACCTTGCCGCCGTGCCCTCCATCGTCTACGGCATCCTTGGCCTGTCGATTTTCATCAACTTCGCAGGGCTTCCACAGTCTGCCCCCATCGTCGGTGGCTTGGTGCTGACCCTGATGACCCTGCCGCGGATCATCATCCCGACCCGCGCCGCCCTGAAAGCCGTGCCACCCTCTATCCGCGACGCAGCCCTCGGCATTGGCGCAAGCCGTTTGCAAACCATCACCCACCATGTCCTGCCGCTCGCAATGCCCGGTATCCTCACCGGAACCATCATCGGCCTCGCACAAGCCTTGGGCGAAACCGCACCGCTGCTGCTGATCGGCATGGTCGCCTTCGTCCGCGACTTCCCCGGCGCCCCACCCGAAGGCCTGTTCGACCCGGCCTCGGCGCTGCCTGTGCAAATCTACAACTGGACCCAACGCGGCGATCCCGGCTTTGTCGAACGCGCCTCTGGGGCCATCATCGTGTTGCTGGTTTTCCTGATCGCAATGAACGCCGTGGCGATCTACTTCCGCCGCAAATTTGAACGCCGCTGGTAAGGGAAAATCACATGAAAGACCAACGATTGGAGACCCGCGTGGACACCCAGACCATCAAGATTGAGGCCCGTAAGGCTCAGGTTTACTACGGCACCAACCATGCCATCAAAGATGTCGATGTTGATATCATGGACAAAACCGTGACCGCCTTCATCGGCCCGTCGGGTTGTGGCAAATCCACCTTCCTGCGCTGCCTGAACCGGATGAACGACACCATCCCGTCCTGTCGTGTGGAAGGTTCGATCACGCTGGAAGGCGAGAGCATCTACGACCCCCGCGTCGATCCGGTGCAACTGCGCGCCCGCATCGGCATGGTGTTCCAAAAGCCAAACCCGTTCCCGAAGTCGATTTATGACAATGTGGCCTACGGCCCGAAAATCCACGGCCTGACCCGCAACAAAGCCGAACTCGACGCAATCGTCGAATCCTGCCTGCGCAAAGCCGCCCTGTGGAACGAGGTGAAAGACCGCCTGCAAGCCCCGGGCACTGGCCTTTCCGGCGGCCAACAGCAACGCCTCTGCATCGCCCGCGCCATCGCCACCAGCCCAGAAGTGCTGCTGATGGATGAACCTTGCTCGGCACTTGACCCGATTGCCACCGCACATGTCGAGGAGTTGATCGACGAGTTGCGCAGCCAATTCTCGGTGGTGATCGTCACCCACTCGATGCAGCAAGCCGCCCGCGTCAGCCAACGCACCGCCTTCTTCCACCTGGGCAATCTCGTCGAATTTGGCGAAACCGGGCAGATCTTTACCAATCCGAAAGATCCGCGCACGGAATCCTATATCTCTGGCCGGATCGGTTAAGGAACACAAACATGTTGAATGACCCCCACATCGCCCGCGTTTTCGACCGTGATCTTGAAGCGGTTCAGGCCATGATCATGAAAATGGGTGGGCTTGTTGAAGCCGCCCTCTCAGATGCCGCCAAAGCGCTGGATACCCAAGACGAAAGCCTCGCCGATCAGGTGCGCCAAGGTGACATAGCCATCGATCAGCTGGAAGAAATGATCAACACTGAATGTGCCCGCCTGATCGCTTTGCGCGCGCCGATTGCCACCGATCTGCGCACCGTGCTGACCGTGATGAAAATCGCCTCCAGCTTAGAGCGTTGCGGTGATTATGCCAAAAACCTCGCCAAACGTGCTCGGGTGCTGAACGCGATGTCGCCGATCCCCGGTGCCGCAGGCTCGATCCGCCGGATGGCGCGCCAAGTGGGCCTTCAACTGAAGGATGCGCTTGATGCCTTCGTGTCGCGCGATGCAGGCCTTGCCGCCGAAGTGCGTCTGCGCGATGAAGAAGTCGATCAGATGTATAACGCTTTGTTCCGCGAATTCCTCACGCATATGATGGAAGACACCCGCAACATTTCGGCCTGTATGCACCTGCATTTCATCGCTAAAAACATCGAACGTGTCGGCGACCACGCCACCACCATCGCCGAGCAGGTGATCTATCTCACCACCGGATCGCTGCCCGATGAGGCCCGCCCGAAAGCCGAACTTGCTGGCGGAATTGCCTGATGGCACCCCGTCCATCGGTTCTGCTGGTCGAGGATGAACCAGCACAACGCGCCGTCCTTTCCTATAATCTTGAAGCCGAAGGCTTCGAGGTGCGCACCGCTGACAATGGCGAAGACGCATTGGCTTTGATCGGTGAAGAAGCCCCCGACCTGATCCTTTTGGATTGGATGATGCCGCATGTTTCCGGCATCGAGGTCTGCCGCCGCCTGAAAGCCCGGCCAGAAACCCGTGGCATCCCGATCATCATGCTCTCGGCGCGCTCGGAAGAAGTCGATAAGGTGCGGGGTCTGGAAACCGGGGCCGATGATTACGTGATCAAACCCTATTCCGTCGTTGAGTTGATGGCCCGCCTGCGCGCGCAACTGCGCCGCGTGCGCCCCGCCACAGCAGGCCTTTTGCTGGAATGGGGCGACATCCGCCTCGATACAGAAACCCACCGCGTCTACCGCAGCGACAAAGTGCTGAAACTCGGCCCCACCGAATTCCGCCTGCTCGCCACCTTCATGGAAAAACCGGGTAGGGTGTTCTCGCGCGAAAGCCTGCTGGACCGCGTCTGGGGCCGCGACATCTATGTCGACACCCGCACCGTAGATGTCCACATTGGTCGGTTGCGCAAATCGCTCTGCACCTTCGGCGGCGATGATCCCCTGCGCACCGTGCGCGGGGCGGGCTACGCTCTGGGGTAAGACGCGCCCGGAAAACCCTCCAGTGGAGGGTTTTCAGCGTCGAACGCCCTCGCACGCCTGCGAGGGTTGGGTGGATTTTAGACCCATGAGCAACATACATAACACAGGGCAGCGCCCTACCGCCGGCTGGGCGCTGCAACCTTTGTTCCAAGCGCTTTATGCCTCAGCCAATTCCCCAGATGTTCTAAGCGGGACAGCGCGAAAGCGCCTGCCCGTGGCCGGGCTGGGAGGCAGGCGCTGCCCGGCAGCGCATACGCGCCTTGATTCTGGGCGGGTGAGTTATTCTAAAACCGCAGGAAGGCACGCGCGCAGACGTCAAAATCTTAGGGTCTGAATATTGTGAGAGTGCGCCCGAAGTTTCGAGTTGAGCAACTTATCTAGCGACTCGAAATTTTTCGCCCTAAATGCTTTTCGACCAAAGCGCGAAGACTTTCCAATCCACCGACTGCATCCTCAAGAGCTTTCCGCAGTTTCTGATCATGGTTGGGGCGGTACTTTCCACCCTTGGTTTGTTCGCCGCAGCCACACATGCATTGCAAGTCCGCCATTTCACCTGCCTTCAAGTTCTTGACGGCTCTTGATTGGTCAAAATGTCGGTGCAATAGGTGCTGAGTGATTAACGGTGTAGGTCGGTCTTCGTGATTGTCTAAACCACCATCCAAACTGTTTTATCTCGGCCTCTGGTTGCCTTACAATTTCACACTGGCATAAATATCCCGGGGGTCCGGGGGCTGGCCCCCGGTCCAACGCTTCAATGGCGAAACATTAACAAACCCTTACCGCCGCCCCGTAACCCATTGATTTCCCTAACCCCCAAAACGGTCCCAACTCGGGACCGCCCCAAATCACAACCGCGCCAACCTCTCGGTCAGCAAATGAAAGAACCCCTGCGCGTCCACATCCCCGATAAACAGCGCGTTCTTCGGCCGATCCGTCACCCCCCACCAATCCGCAACCGTCATCCCCAAAGTCAGTTCCGACTGGGTTTCAATCTCCACATTGATCAGCCGTCCCTTAAACAGCTCCGGCTTGATCAAATATGCCACCACCGTCGGATCATGCAGCGGCCCGCCATCCGAGCCATATTTCTCCTTATCGAACCGCTCAAAGAAATCCGCCCATTCGGCGGCCACGCGCCCCACCTCGGTGCCCATCGCCCGGAACGCCTGAACCCGCGCCTTTGTGGTCAGCACTTTATGGGTCACATCAAGCGGCATCACCACCAAAGGCACACCAGACCGGAACACAATCTCAGCCGCCTCGGGATCAACATAGATGTTGAACTCGGCGGCAGGCGTGATGTTGCCACCCTCAAAATATCCCCCGCCCATCAGCACGATTTCCTGCACCCGCCCCACCACATCTGGGGCCTGCAAGAACGCTTTGGCCACGTTGGTCAGCGGCCCCAGCGGACACAGGGTCACCGATCCAGCAGGCTCGCGCCGCAGTGTCTCAATAATGAACTCCACACCATGCTGGGCTTGCAGGGGCATCACAGGATCCGCCAGCATAGGGCCATCCAGCCCAGTTTTGCCGTGCACATGCTCGGCAGTGACCAGCTTGCGCTTCAGGGGGCGATCGCTGCCTGCGAACACCTTAATATCCGACCGTCCCGCCAGCTCACAGATCATCCGGCTGTTTTTCTGGGTCAAAGCCAGCGGTACATTGCCCGCCACCGCGACGATGCCCAGCACCTCAATATCTTCCGGGCTGCCCAAGGCCAGCATGATCGCAAAAGCGTCGTCTTGGCCGGGATCGGTGTCGATGATGATTTTGCGCGGGGTTTTAGGCATCGTCTGCTCCTTTTTGGCCGACAGAAAACGCCATTCCCCCCAATTTGTCCAGATGATCAAAATAGAAAAAGGGCGCAACTGCGCCCTTTGATAACTCATAATTTGATCGCTGGTTCCGATCAGTTGTCGAAATCGACTTCTTCGATCAGCTTCAAAGCTGCCGGACGCTGCGCTGCGACATCCGCCAAAGCCAAGTTGTCAGGCGTGAAGTCGCCCCAGCTTTTCACCAAAGCCGAGCGTTCCACACCAGGTTCCACCGGGAATTCGTAGTTGGTTTCGGCATAGATCTTCTGCGCCTCATCCGACGACAGCCATTCCATCAGCTTCAGCGCCGCATCGTGGTTGGGTGCGGCCTTGGTCATCGCCACGCCTGAGATGTTCATATGGGTGCCGCCGCCTTCAAACACCGGGAAGATGATGCGGACGGCGTTGGCCCAGTCTTTCTGCTCGGGGTCGGCCAGCATCTGCCCCAGATAATAGGTGTTGCCAATGGCAATGTCGCACTCGTTCGCCCAGATCGCTTTGACCTGATCGCGGTCAGCGCCATTGGGTTTGCGGGCCAGGTTGGCCTTCAGACCCTCCAGCCAAGTCTTGGTGAACGCGGCGTCGTGATGCGCCAGCATCGCCCCGGTCAGCGCCACGTTATAATCATTGGTGCCCGAACGCATACAGAGCCGACCCTTCCATTTCGGATTGGCGAGATCTTCATAGGTGGTGACTTCGCCATCCTTTACCCGGTCTTTCGCCGCATAAACGATGCGCGAACGGGCGGTCAGGCCGAACCATTGTTTGCCCGGATCGCGGTATTCGGCGGGAATGTTTTTCTCCAGCACTGCCGAGTCCACCGGCTGCGTCACGCCTGCGTTCACCACTTCCATCAGCCGCGCGATGTCCACCGTCAGGATCAGATCGGCGGGCGAGCGATCACCTTCCGCCACCAGACGCTCGGCCATACCCTTGTCAACAAA
The DNA here is from genome assembly GCF_049896245.1 of Cypionkella sp. TWP1-2-1b2. Taxonomy (NCBI): domain Bacteria; kingdom Pseudomonadati; phylum Pseudomonadota; class Alphaproteobacteria; order Rhodobacterales; family Paracoccaceae; genus Cypionkella; species Cypionkella sp. TWP1-2-1b2. The sequence goes on from NZ_JAFCTX010000003.1 coordinate 176,949, forward strand.
GGCAATATTCACCGTGATGCCGGTGTCTTTGGTGAAGGCATCAATCAGCGGCTGGATCAATTCGGGCTGGCGGTGCGAGTAGATATTCACCTCCTCGGCCAGTGCAGGCACGGCGGTGCTGGCGAGCGCGAGCGCGAACAAGGAAAAACGCAGCTTCATGGTTGAGTCCTTTGGTCAGGTATATGGCCGCGCTTAAAGCCCCTTCCGGCGGCGCGGTCAATGCCTGACTAAAAGACTTTAGAGTGGTCGACAATGCTTTGCCCTGTGAAAGTCGTGCGGTTTCAGTCCGATTTCAGCGCCTTTTCCTCGGCCTTGGCGCGGTTCCACAGCGCATCCATTTCCGCCAGATCGCTGTCGGCGGGGGTGCGGTCATCCTCGGCCAGCCAATCCTCAATCCGGCCAAAGCGGCGCGAGAATTTGGCGTTGGCGGCGCGCAGCGCAGCTTCCGGGTCAACATCCAGATGCCGCGCCAGATTGGCCATCACAAACAATAAATCGCCAAATTCTTCAGTGACTTCCGCGTGGCTCAACTGATCGCGCGCCTCAACCAGCTCCGCCGCCTCCTCGGCAATTTTGGCGACCACCTCATCGGTTGAGGGCCAGTCAAACCCTACCCGCGCCGCCCGCTTTTGCAGCTTTACCGCGCGGGTCAACCCCGGCAATCCCAGCGCCACACCGTCCAGCACACGGGCGTTCTGCGCGCCGCGCTCTGCGGCCTTGATCGTCTCCCAATCCAGCGTCTGCTGCGCGGGCGTTTTGTCGCGGCTCTCGTGCCCGAACACATGCGGATGTCTAGTTACCATCTTGTCAGAGATTGCCTGCACCACGTCCTGCAAGCTGAATATCCCCTGATCGGTCGCCATCTGGGCATGAAACACCACCTGCAACAACAGATCGCCCAATTCCCCTGGCAACTCGCCCCAAGCCTGCCGTTCGATCGCATCGGCGACCTCATGCGCCTCCTCAATCGTATAGGGCACGATGCTGGCAAAGGTCTGCTCAATATCCCACGGGCAGCCCGCAACCGGGTCACGCAGTCGCCGCATGATCTCCAGCAATCTGTCGATCCCGCCTGCAGGGTCACGCACAAGTTGGTCGGATGCGTCGTCAGAATGAGGCAGGGGCATTGCCGATCCCTTCCAGATAAGATTTGATCAAAGGCAAGCAAATCAGGAGATCCCCATGCCCGTCCTCAACCGTATCGCCGCTTATGCCGAGGAAATGAAGGGCTGGCGCAGGCATTTGCACGCGAATCCCGAACTGTCTTTCGACTGCTTCACCACCGCCGCTTATATCGTCGATCGTCTTAAAGAGATCGGCGTCGATGAAATTCATCCCGGCATCGCCAAGACCGGCATCGTGGCGATTATCAACGGCCAGGGAGATGGCCCAACCATCGGCCTGCGCGCCGATATGGATGCGCTGCCTATTCAGGAAATCACCGGGGCCGAATATGCCTCGACCATCCCCGGCAAAATGCACGCCTGTGGCCATGATGGCCATGTCACCATGTTGCTGGGGGCCGCAAAATACCTCGCCGAGACCCGTCGCTTCAAAGGCCGTGTCGCACTGATCTTCCAACCCGCCGAGGAAGATGGCGCGGGGGGCCGCGAGATGGTGAACCAAGGCATGATGGACCGCTTTACCGTCGAGCAAGTCTACGGCATCCACAACGCCCCAAACGTGCCCTTTGGGCATTTCCTGACCACGCCGGGGGCGCTGATGGCCTCAGTGGATACCGCTTATGTGTATCTGACGGGCAAAGGCGGCCATGGAGCCACGCCACATGATTGCGTCGATCCCATCGTGGCACTGGTGGGCATGATTTCCGCAATCCAAACGATCATCCCGCGCAATATCTATGCGTTAGACGAGGCGGTTTTGTCGGTGACTATGGTGAACTCCGGCACCGCGTCGAACATCATCCCCGAAGAGGCGATGTTCGCGACTACCATCCGCTGCTTCAAACCCGAAGTCCGTGCTTTGCTGAAAAAACGTTTCCATGAAATTGTCGAAGGCCACGCAGCCGCTTACGGCGTGCAAGCGCGCATCGACTACGACTGGGGCTATCCCGCCACCATCAACCATGCCGATCAAGCCGCCTTTGCCGTCGAAGTGGCGGCTGAAATCGTGGGCGACACTGCCGTCGATGGCAATTCGGTGCGCGAAATGGGGTCGGAAGATTTCTCTTACATGCTGGAAGCCCGCAAAGGCGCTTATCTGTTTATGGGCACCGGCCCCGGCGCAGGCCTGCACCACGCGGCTTATGATTTCAACGACGAGGCCGCCCCGATTGGCGCGTCGTTCTTCGCAAGGCTGGTTGAGCGCGCGCAACCGCTCGCCTGATCTCATCTTGGTCTAAACAATGCTAGCGCAGCCGCCACCGGCTGCGCTAGGCTGCTTTCATTGATTTGCAAGGAGCCATTATGATCCGCCTGACCTTCGCCCTGAGCTTGTTGGCAGCGCCGATTTTTGCAACAGCCGCCTTGGCCGATGATTACCTCGCCTTCCACTCACCTTCGGGCAATATCCAATGCGGCATGTCCACCGGGGACTATGCGCAAGTGCGTTGCGATATGGGCAGCCTGACCCCCACCTATCGCAAAGCCCCGCCCGATTGCGAATTCGACTGGGGCAGCAGCTTTGCGGTGGATGCGGGCGGGCCGGGCTATCTCGCCTGTGTGTCCGATTCTGTTGCCGATCCGGGCGGGATTGAGCTCGGCTACGGCAAGTCGATCTCGCTGGGGCCGTTCACCTGCTCGTCGGAGAAATCCGGCATAGAATGTAGCAACCTCGGCGGCCATGGTTTCAAGCTGTCAAAGGCCAAGCAAAAGCTGTTCTGAAATTTGATCAAATACCCTCTGGTCTTTTTACCGCGTTTGGCTATCTTGGCCAAATCATATTGACTGGAGATTCAAAATGAACGCCCCCGCAAGCCTGCCCAACACATCCGCGTTTGAGATGGACCGCGCCCATGTCCTGCACCCTTGGGCTAACTTCGGGCCGTTCGAGAAAGCGGGCTCTTTGGTGATCGCGCGCGGGCAGGGCGCAAAGCTGTGGGATGAACAGGGCCGCGAATACTTCGACGCTGTCGGCGGCATGTGGTGTACCAACATCGGTCTGGGTCGCCGCGAGATGGCCGATGCGATTGCCGAACAGGCCGAGCGCCTCGCCTTCGCCAACCATTTTGTCGATATGACCAATGATCCCGCAGCACGCCTCGCCGCCAAACTGGCCGAACTCGCGCCCGGTGATCTCAACCGCGTGCATTTCACCACCGGCGGCTCAACGGCGGTCGATACGGCCGTGCGGGTGGTCAGCTACTACCACCACGCCCGCGGCAACCCGGATAAAACCGACATCGTGGCGCGGGAAAACTCTTATCACGGCTCGACGTATCTCACCCAATCGGTGGGCAAAAGGAACGGCGACCGCATCGAAGAATTTCGCTACAAGACCGAGGGGATCCACCATCTGAGCTGCCCCAACCCCTACCGCCGCCCCGACCATCAGACCGAGGCGCAGTTCTGCGATGATCTGATCGCCGAATTTGAAGCTCTGATCGCAAAAGTCGGTGCTGACCGTATCGGCGGCTTTATCGCCGAGCCGATTCAAGCCTCGGGCGGTATCATCATCCCGCCGCAGGGCTATCTGCGTCGGATGTGGGAAATCTGCAAACGCCACGACATCCTGTTCATCGCCGATGAAGTCGTCACCGCCTTTGGCCGCATCGGCCATTGGTTCGCCAGTGAGGATGCGTTCGGGGTGCAGCCGGATATGATCACCACCGCCAAAGGCCTGACCTCGGGCTACCTGCCTTTGGGCGCGCTGATCCTGTCTGAACGGATCTGGGCTGCAATGGCCGAAGGCGGGCACCGCTGGTTCACCACCGGCCTGACCTATTCGGGCCATCCGGTCAGCTGTGCTTGCGCGCAAAAAAACATCGAAATTCTGGATCGCGAAGGCCTGCTCGCCAATGCCACGAAAGTCGGTGCCTATTTCAACACCCGGCTGAAAGCATTGGAAGACTTGCCACTTGTCGGCAATGTGCGCGGGCAGGGCTTGATGCTCTGCGTCGAAAACGTTGCCAACAAGGCCACCAAAGAATTGCTCCCCGATGAGGTCAATGAAAGCAAACGCATCTCCGATGTGGCAGAATCGCTCGGCCTGCTGGTGCGGCCCATTGGCCATCTGAACGTGATGTCACCGCCGTTGATCATCACCGAAGCCGAGGTCGATTTTGTCGTCGATACCCTCGAACACGCGATCCGCCGCGTCAGCGATGATCTGGTGCGCGAGGGGCATCGGTTGGGGTAACAGCGTGGCGGGGTGAACCCCGCCCTAGCCATGACTGGCCAGCGTCGAAGCGCTCTGCGCGGGAGTATTTCGGAAACAGCAATTTCATCTTGGCCTAAATACTTCCGCGCGGCGCACTCCGGCCTTGCCGCATATCCGCCGCATCAGGCTTGACAACCTCCCAAGCCTGCCGTCCTTTGAATCACCCGGATCCGCGCGTCTCCGGCTTGGGTTGTGACCCGAGGATAAAGACGCAAGCGCCGTTATCTCCGAGAGAATCATGGCCTTAGAAGACGCTAAAACCGAAATCGACACCGCTTTCACCCGCACCACCCAGCGCGGTTATGCCTTTGAGAACGCGTTCTCGGGCGCCACCTCATTCCTGCGCCGGACCTACACCAAAGACCTCACCGGGGTAGACCTTGCCATCACCGGCGTGGCGTTTGACCAAGCCGTCACCCACCGCACCGGCACCCGCTTTGGCCCCCGCGCGATTCGCGAAGCGTCAACTTTGCAGCCCTACGATCCGCCCTACGGCTGGCCGACCAATCCGCTGGAAGACCTCAACATCATCGACTACGGCGATTGTGCGTTTGACTATGCCAAGACCGCCGATTTCCCCGATACCCTGACCGTGCATATCCGCAAAATTCTGTCAGCTGGCGCCGGCACGATCACCTTAGGTGGCGATCACTACATCACCCTGCCGATCCTGCGCGCCTATGCCGAGAAATTCGGGCCGCTGTCAGTCATCCATTTCGACGCCCATTCCGATCTCTGGCCGGATGACGACATGAGCCGGATCGACCACGGCACCATGATGTATAAGGCCGTCAAGCAGGGCTATGTTGACCCAAACCGCTCGGTGCAGATTGGCATCCGCACCACCACCGAAGATTACCTTGGCTTCAACGTCATTGACGCCCGCTGGGTGCATGAAAATGGCACGGCGGCGGTGGTGGCGAAGATCAAAGACATCGTCGACGATCACAAGACCTACCTGACCTTCGATATTGACGCGCTCGACCCCTCGGTGGCCCCCGGCACTGGCACGCCGGTCTGGGGCGGCTTGCATTCTTGGCAAGCGGCAGCCATCTTGCGCGATCTGGCGGGCATCAACATGGTCGGCGGCGATATTGTTGAAGTCTCGCCACCCTATGACACCACCGGGGCCACGGCGATTGCAGGCGCGCATGTCGGATATGAGTTGATCTGTCTCTACCATTGGGCGAAAACACAAAGATGAACAAACGCATGACCCTCGCCGTTTTGATCCTGATCGTGGCAGCGGGGGCCATGGCGTTTATTCGCCTCGCCCCGACCGATCCATCCTTGTGGCATCTGGCCCTCGATCCGCGCCCGCTGGATATCGCCACCCCTAGCCCGGACAAGGTTACCGGCTTGCCAAATGGGGCCTATGCCGATCTGATCGCAGCACCCGATCAGAGCCAAGCGCTGCTGGCCAAACTGGATGGTATCGCGCTGGCCACGCCGCGCACCATCCGCATCGCGGGCAGTGCTGAAACCGGGCGGATCACCTGGCAAACCCGATCGGCGTTCTGGGGCTTTCCCGATTACACCACTGCCGAATCTACCCCCGAGGGCGTGACGCTTTATGCCCGCCAGCGCTTTGGTGCAGGCGATTGGGGCGTCAATGCGGCCCGTTTGACCGCATGGATCAGCGCTTTTAACGCCTGAAACTGCGTTCGGTTCCGCTAAATCGCCAGTAATGCGCCGATTGTGCGGAAACCTGCGGCGGATTCTCGCCCACGGATATTTCAGTTTGTTGAACTTTGTCACGGATCAGTGAATGTCTGCCGCAGCGCAGAAACAACTTGGCCTAACCAAGACCTTCTGTGCGGAACAGAACATAAAAAGACTTGGGACATTCACATGGCTGTAACCTTCCGTAATTTGCCGCGCTTGGCCGCTTTGTGCGGCATTCTGGCCCTCAGTGCCGCCTGCGTGCCAAGCAATTCGGAAGTGACGATGCTCTCCGCCCACCCCGATCTGATCCAGCCGGGGCTGAACCCGAACTTTGTCTCGAAAGCTATTGGCAATGCCAAAGCCAAGCGCGCCAAGGGCCAAAAAGTCTGGTGCGTACCGTTCGCGCGCGATGCCAGCGGTGTTGAGATCATGGGCAATGCGGGCACTTGGTGGGGCAAGGCCAAAGGTAAATTCGCTCGTGGCCACGAGCCTGTCGTGGGTGCGGTGATGGCGTTTTCGTCGACCCGCAAACTGCCGAAAGGCCATGTGGCTGTGGTGTCAGAAGTGGTGTCGGACCGCGAGATTCTGATTGACCACGCCAACTGGAAGCCCAGCCAGATCTCGCTGGGCATGACTGTGGTGGATGTCTCGACCAAGAACGATTGGTCGGTGGTGAAAGTCGCAAGCGCGGGCGATACTTTGGGCCGCCCGTACCAGATCGACGGCTTTATCTGGAACCCACCTGCACCGCAGGCTACATTGCTTGCGATCACTCCCTAACTGGTTGCGCCAAAGATGCAGGTGTCGCTCTTGGACTTGACCAAAGCCGCCGAACTCTGCAAACCCACCGCATGGTTCCGTTAGAAAAACTCGCCCAGATCACCCAGCGTTTCGAGTTTCTCGAAGCCAAGCTGAACGCAGGCGCCTCTCCCGCCGAGATTGCGACTCTGTCGCGCGAATATTCCGATCTGAAGCCCGTCGCGGATGAGATTTTGGCCTATCGCCGCGCCTTGGATGATCTGGCCGAGGCCGAGATCATGCTTGCCGACCCCGAAATGAAGGCTTTGGCGGAAGATGAGATGCCGCTGCTGAAAGCCCGCATCCCCGAGATGGAATCCCGGCTGCAAATTGCGCTGCTGCCGAAAGACGCCGCCGACGCCCGCCCGGCAATTTTGGAAATCCGCCCCGGCACGGGGGGCGATGAAGCTGCGTTGTTCGCCGCTGACCTGCTGCGGATGTATCAGCGCTATGCCGAGAAGATGGGCTGGAGCTTTGAGGTTCTGGAACAGCAAGACAGCGAACTTGGCGGTATCAAAGACGTTCAGGTGCATATCGCGGGCGAGGGCGTCTTCGCCAAGCTGAAGTTTGAATCCGGTGTGCATCGTGTTCAGCGGGTGCCGGAAACCGAAGCCCAAGGCCGCGTCCACACCTCTGCCGCCACCGTCGCCGTGCTGCCCGAAGCCGAGGAGGTTGATCTGGTGATCCCGGCATCCGATATCCGCATCGACACCATGCGAGCCTCTGGGGCAGGCGGCCAGCACGTCAACACTACCGATTCTGCCGTGCGGATCACCCATATCCCGACGGGGATGATTGTGGTCTCGGCGCAGAAATCCCAACACCGCAACAAAGAAATCGCCATGCAAGTGCTGCGCGCCCGGCTGTTCGATCTGGAACGCGCCCGCGTCGATAACGCCCGCGCTGCTGAGCGGAAATCTCAGGTCGGCTCGGGGGATCGTTCGGAACGCATCCGCACCTATAATTTCCCGCAGGGCCGGATGACCGACCACCGCATCAATCTCACACTCTATTCCTTGGGCCAGATCATGCAGGGCGATCTGGGTGAGGTGGTCGATGCTTTGGTCGCCCATGACCAAGCCAGCAAACTGGCCGAGATGGAAGGATGAAAGCGCAAGACGCCCTGCGCTTGGCCATCCCCCGTCTGACTGCCGCAGGCATCGACAACGCCCCCCGCGACGCCCGCCTGCTGCTCGCCTATGCGATGGGCATTGCCGCTGATCGCCTGACGCTGCATCTGCCCGATGCGCTGACCGAAGCCGCAGCCATCACTTACGCCACCGCCATCACCGCCCGCACAAATCACCAGCCTGTCTCGCAAATCACCGGAGCGCGCCAATTCTGGGGTCGCAGCTTCAAAGTCACTCAAGACACCCTAGATCCGCGCCCCGAAACCGAAATCCTCGTGGCCGAAGCCCTAACCCGGCCGTTCCTGAAACTGCTCGACCTTGGCACCGGCAGCGGCTGCATCCTGCTGTCCTGCCTTGCGGATATACCTATGGCCAGTGGCATCGGCTCTGACCTGTCCGCCAAAGCCCTCGACGTCGCCAAAGAAAACGCCACCACGCTGAACCTCGCCACCCGCGCCAAGTTCATCCAATCCGACTGGTGCGCCGATATCCACGGTCGCTTCGATCTGATTACCTCGAACCCGCCCTATATCGCCGCCGCCGAGATGCCCAACCTCTCACCCGACGTGCTGCAATGGGAACCGCACGCCGCCCTCACCCCCGGCGGTGATGGCTTGGATGCCTATCGCAAAATCGCCACCCAAGCCCCCGCCCGCCTGATGGCGCAAGGTCGCCTGTTGTTGGAAATCGGCCCGACCCAAAGCGCCGCCGTCACGGCCCTGCTGCACGCCCAAGGCATGATCAACATCCGCACGATGCAAGACCTCGACGGCCGCGACCGGGTGATCTGCGCCGAAAAGCCGCAAGACGCCAGCATTTGCGGCTGACTGTCGCCATTCTGACAAGAATCCACTTGTCAGAACGCCGCCCTTGTGATTATTCGTACCCACGCGACATTCGGTGCAATTCGGCACTGACCCGCGCAAACCCGGTCATTGCTGCCATGCCCCATGGGCTGACGATCCCCGAAAGGATCAGGCGCAACCTCCCGGACCATCTGGATCAAAGGACAAGATGCGCTCTTCCAAGTCCCGTTCGCGTTCAAAGACGAACCGCCCGCGCACCCTCGGCAATATCATCAACCGTGTCTTCGACAGCTCTGGCCCCGAAGGCAAAGTGCGCGGCACGCCGCAACAGATCATCGAGAAATATCAAATGCTGGCGGGTGACGCCCAGCGTTCCAACGACCGCGTGGCCGCTGAAAACTTTAGCCAACACGCCGAACATTACACCCGCATGCTGGCCGAAGCCACGCGTGAGATGGCTGCGGAACAGGAAACCCGTCAGCAGTATCAAGGCGGACAGAATAACCAAAACAGCCAGAACGGTGGCCAGAACAACCAAAACGGCCAGAACAACCAGAACAACCAGAACAACCAGAACAACCAGAACAATCAGAACGGCGGCCAAAATGGCAACCGTGATCGGCAAGACTATCGCAACGAGCGTGGTGATTACCGCCCCGAGCGCAGTGAGGCGGGAAACGCCGAGCAGCCATATACTGGCGGCTTCAGCGTTGTCGATGAAGATGAGCACAGCCTTGTCGATCTGCCCGAGGCCAATCGCCAAGCGCCGCGTCAAGACAATTTCCGCCGTGATACTCAGCAGCGCGAATATCAGCCGCGCGACAACAACCAACAGCGCGACAACCAACAAAGCAACCAGTCACGCGACAATAACCAACCGCGCGACAACAATCAGCCGCGCCGCCAAGACAACAATCGCCCGCGTGACGACAAAAATCGCGAGCCGCGCCCACCGCGCGCTGAACAACAGCGCAACGATCAGCCGCGTTCTGAGCAGCCTCGGGCCGACCAACCTCGGGTTGAGCAGCCGCGTAATGATGCCCCGCGCGCCGAGCAGCCCCGCGCTGAAGCGCCGCGTTTCGTAACCACCCGCGAAGAAACCGCAGTTGAAGCGCCCCGTGTCGAAGCCCCGCGTGTCGAAGCCCCGCGTGTCGAGACACCGCGTGTTGAAGCTCCGCGCTTTGAATCGCCCGCCGCTTTGGTCGCGCAAGTCGAAGCCGCAGCAAGTGCTCCGATCAAAACCCGCGCGCCACGCGCGCCAAAGCCAGTTGCCGAGACCTTGCCCGGACTGGAAGCCGCGCCAAAAACCACCCGCGCGCCCCGGCAGAAAAAGCCTGCCGCTGTGGAAGCCACACCGGACAAATCCGAAGCCGCAGAATAAACGCTGAACAAATCCCCACCAAAAAGCTTGCCAAGTGCGGGCTTTTTGCGTTCCAAGGCTGGGAGAAAAGCGTCAGCCTGCGGCCACAATCCGCGCCAAGGCGCAAAATCGCTCTAATTCAATCTCTTCGGCTCGTGCCGTGGGCGGTATCCCTGCCGCCTCTAGTTTCGCCTCAATCGCAGGCCCCATCCCCTTCAAACTTGATCGCAACATCTTGCGGCGTTGCCCGAAGGCCATCGTGGTGATCCGGTTCAGCACCGCTTCATCTGCTGGAAACCGGGGCTGCTCTAACCGAGTCAGATGCACCACCGTTGAATGCACTTTTGGCGCGGGGGTGAACGCCTCGGGCGGCAGATGCATCACAATCTTGGCATCGCAGCGCCAGCCGACCAGCAAAGCCAAGCGGCCATAGTGATCGGTGCGGGGCTTGGCGACGATCCGCTCCGCCACTTCCTTTTGAAACATCAGCGTCAGGCTTTGCCAGAACGGCGGCCAGATTTTTGGCGTCAGCCAGCGGATCAGCAGTTCGGTGCCGACATTATACGGCAGGTTCGCCACCACCCGCACCGGCGCATTAAGATGCCCCAGCACGTCGATCTCCATCGCATCGGCGTTGATAATGTGCAACCGCCCCGGATAAGCCGCGCCAATCTCGGCCAATGCAGGCACGCAGCGCGGATCTTTCTCCACCGCCAACACCCGCCGCGCACCTTCCACCAATAATCCCCGCGTCAGGCCACCGGGGCCGGGGCCAACCTCCAGCACATCACAAGCCGACAAATCTCCCGCCAATCGCGCGATCTTCGCGGTCAGGTTCAGATCGAGCAGAAAGTTCTGCCCCAACTGCTTTTTCGCCACCAGATCATGCGCCTTGATCACCTCCCGCAGAGGCGGCAACCCGTCAATCGTGCCCAACAGAAAGCCCTTTCATACTGGCTCAAATATTCCGGGGTCTGGGGCTGGCCCCAGTCTTTACCCCAATCGCGCCGCTGCCATCTGATGCGCCATCCGCAGCGCCGCAATCAAACTATCCGGCCGCGCCAAACCCTTGCCCGCGATGTCGTACGCCGTGCCATGATCCGGCGAGGTTCGCACGAACGGCAACCCCAAGGTCAGATTTACCCCGCCATCAAAATCCAGCGTCTTGATCGGAATCAGGGCTTGGTCGTGATACATGCAGATCGCCGCATCATAGCCTTCGCGCGCGCGGGGATGGAACATGGTGTCGGCGGAATTCGGCCCGCGCAGATCAAAGCCCTCGGCCCGCAGCCGCTGCAACACCGGGGTGATCAGGGTGATCTCCTCATGCCCCATCGCGCCGCCTTCACCGGCATGCGGGTTCAACCCCGCCACCGCCAGCCGAGGCCGCGCCAGCCCGAAATCCCGCCGCAAGCCAGCGTCGGTGATCCGAATTGTGTCCTCCAGCAAGTCAGCCGTCAAAGCCCCCGGTACATCGGCAATCGCGATATGGATGGTCACTGGCACCACCCGCAACAAGGCCGAGGCCAGCATCATCACCACGCGGTGGACCCCGGCCAGATGTGCGAGAAACTCGGTATGGCCGGCAAAAGCAAAGCCCGCGTCATCCATCAGCGCTTTCTTGTGAATCGGTGCGGTGCAGATCGCCGCCGCTTGCCCCGATTGCACCAAAGCCACCGCCCGCTCTATCACCGCAATCACGCCTGCGGCGTTTTCCGGCGCAGGTTGGCCGGGCATGGCAGGGCTGGCAAAGCGGTGCGACAACACTGGCAGCAGGTGCGCTGGCACCAATGCCGCTTCAGCGGGCAGGGCAATCTCTTGAAACGCGTCCGATCGCAAATGCCGCGGATCGCCGATCCAGAACAGCGGCAGTTCAGTTCCCAAAACCGCGCGCGCCGCCAACGCCAATTCCGGGCCGACCCCAGAGGGGTCGCCACAGGTCAGCGCTACGGGAAGTGTCATGCGGGCAGTCTCATGGCATGCGGATCATGGTGTGCGAATCTGGGCTTCAGACCGCAGTTCTTCCAGATAAATATCCGCCTGTGCGCCCAAAACCTGATTGGTCAGTTGGATCTTCACCTCGTCCCGGCTGGGCATCTCGTTTTCCGGCGGACCTCTGCGGCACAGCATCAAAAACACCCGCCAGCCGCCCCGCGTGACAGCGGTAGACGACTCGCCCGCATCCAGCACAGACAACGCCCCGGCGATATCGCGCGGCACTTGGGCTTGCGGCAGGGTTTCCCGGATCAGCCGATCCGTCGGAAGCCCCTTGGCCACCGCGTAAAGATCGTTGCAGGTATCGACCTTTGCCCGCACTTTGGCGGCAGACGCGCCATCGTCGGGCAGCAAAAACGCGGCATAATCCACCACGATACCGCCGGAAGGCTTCACCATCTCCTGCTTTTGTTCCTGCAACTGATAGATCACCACCTGATCATCCAGCACCACCGGCGCCGAAACCTGACCCGGAGCCAACCCCCGCACCGCTTTCGCCGCATCCGGTTTCAACGCGGTCAGCAACATCCAATCCAAAGCCCCACCTCGCCCCGCCGAGGCCGCACTGGAATTCTGCCGTGCCAAGGCTGCGAAATCCTCGCCGCCGCGCAGCAGCAGGCGCAAATGATCGGCCTTTTGCAACGCCGCCGTGCGACCAGCCCCCACCGCCGGGATCACGATCTCAGACAGCTTGACCTGCAGCGCCGCAAGCGGCCTGCCATTTGCCAAAGCCCGGTCGATCTGGGTTTCCGAGATCGACACCGTTGGCGCGAATTTGCCGCGAATGATTTCCCGCCACACCAGCCCGGATTCGACGAAATCGCGGAAAGTTTCCGGCTGCACCCCAGCCTGACCGATGATTTCGACAAACTTCTCGGCGGTCAGATTGGCCCGGGCGGCGAATTCTTCCATCCCGGCTTTCAACTGCTCAGGTGACATCTTGACGCCAAACTGCTTGGCCGCTGACATCCGCAAGCGGTCATCCACCAGCGAGGACATCGCCGCCTTTTCCAGATCACCCGGTTGGCGCAACAGCTGCATGAACAGCACGCGCTGCTCGAATTCAAACTGTGTGATCGCCTGATCGTTGACGATCTTGATCGGCGTAAAAGGCCCGGCCGCAACAGGTGCGCCAAAGCCAATCGACGCCATCAGCGCCAAAACCATCGTTATACCTGCGGGTCGCACCATGATCACCTGCCGTCGTCCGTTTCTTATCCTAGCGCCTGCATTGGCGCGCCGGCCCCGGCGCAGAGCTGCCGCCAAAACCCAATAGTTCCACCGAAAGCCCGAAATCCGTGGTCGGTTTCACACTAGTCGAGGATGTGAACCGACGCGAGAGAGAAAGATCGACCAGCAAACATTCGTTGCGGAAGGTCAGCCCCAGCCCGGCCTTCGCCGCCCGCTCGGCCTCAAAATCATAGCGACTGGCGACGCGCCCCGTCCAGTTGTCGGCCAACTGATAGCTGGTGGCCAAAGTCAGCTCGGATATCGGGGTCAGCCTATTTTCTGCTGCATCCGCTTCGGTATGGACGTAGCCTGTCGCTACTGTGAATCGATCACCGCTATAGGCCGCCTGCAATTCGGCTTTGGTCATGTTGAACTGATCGTCGAACAACAGCCGATTGGTCAAATCAAACCGGGCCATATCCAACTGCCACGCTGCCATCCAATCCGAACTGACCCCGCTCAGGCCCGAGCCATCGCTGAATTGGCCCAAATCTTCCGTCCGCAGCACCCGACCCACGGTGACCCCCAAGGTCCAGCCATTCGGGTCCAATCGCAGATAGCTGACGCCCAAATTCGCCCGCGTGCCATTTTCCACCGCATCTGCCCCCGGAAAGCGGCTGAGATCGAACAGATTCGCCTCGTCAAATTCCACCAGCGCCGAATCCTCATTCGGGATCGAACTGTCGGTGCGCGAGCCCAGCACGATCTGCATCACCGGCTCGATCACCTGAGACACGCCATTGGCCTGCGATTTCACCCAAGGCCAGCGCAACTCCGCCCCAACCGCCGCATGCGATCTGGTCTTGCTGCCCTCATAGACCGCATCCTGCCCAATCATGTAGAAATCTGCTGCAGCTTCGCCCAGCACAGCCGCTTCCATGCCGTTGTCCAGCAAGAAATTCTTCCGCCAATCGGCGCGCAGCGACACCCGTTGCATATCGCGGCCATCGGCGATGCCATCGCTGTTGCTGTCGGACACTGCATCATTCGAGGTGCGCTCATGGCCATGCGCCTGCAACTCAAAGCCACCTTCGCCGCCCCAACCACCCAAAGTAAAGCGGCGGTGATAGGTCAGATCCATCATCCGCGAGGGCAGGATGGCGTTGTCTTCGCCATCGCGGATCGAGTGAAACGCGATCAGTCGTCCCGAGATATATTCGTTGCGCCGGGTGCGACTGACCTCGGCGCGGCTCTCCAGACGGTCCCCCGTTGGATAATCGTAATCAAGGATATAGGCCGGGTCGCTGACCGCCTCGACGCGCAAATCCAGCCTAAAGCCGCGCGGCAGCGCAAATCCCCCGGTGCCCAGCACATAGCCGCGCGTCTCACCAGGGCGAAGATCATCGCGCGATACCCCGCCCGAGATTTCAATGCCGCCGGTTGCAAACGCCTGCCGATAGCGCAGATTGACCGTGCGGCTGCCCTTGGTGGTGAAGAACGGCGTCACGGTCAAATCGCGGCTGTCACCTATTTTGATGAAATAGGGCAGCATCAGCCCGGTGCCAAAGTTGGAATTGTTCTTCAGCGATGGCAGTAGAAACCCTGAGGCACGCTTCAGGGTCGGGTCGGGCATCCGCAGGCGCGGAATATACGCGACAGGAACACCGCCGACGCGAAGCTGCGCGTGATCGAAGTAAAGTTGCCGCTCGGTTTGATCATGCACCACCCGGCGGGCGCGGATTTCCCACAACGGCGTCGAACTCCCTGCGCAAACCTTGCAACTGGAGGCTACCACCCGCTGCATCGCGGTGTAGCGCCCATCGACCCGCTGGATTTCCGCTGCCGCAAGTTGCAACTGTTGCTGCAACACCAACCGCGCCGAGGTCAAAACCCCTTGGGTCAAATCGGCGCTCATCTCGGCCTGACTGGCCAAAATCACCGTGCCTTTGCCATCACTCAGCACAATCGGGCCTTCAATCAGCAGCCGATCCTTGGCCTGATCGTAGGTCACGCTCTGCGCGGTCAGCTTCTGGCTCTGATAAAAAATCTCGACATGACCGCGGGCGATCAGGGTAGAGTTGTCCTGAATTTGCAGCGCATCGGCAACCAAAGTCGCCTTATCCTGCGCCAAAGCGGGCAGGGCAAACAGCAGGGCTGCGATAAAACTCAGGAGGCGAAGCATCAGCCATCCTCCAGATGCAAGAGGAGCCCCAGCGCCAGAAACGTCGCCGCAATCGGCGGGCTCCACGCGGCCAGCAAGATCGGAATCTGGCCGTTTTGCCCCAAAACTTGTGCGAAGTTGCGCAGGAAAAAGATCAAAAAGCCGCCAAGCAACGCCAAAAGCACCATCTGCCCGGTCTTGCCAAAGCGGGCGTGCCGCATGGTAAAGCCCGCCGCAATCAGCACCATCGCCGCCAGCAAGACCGGCAAGGCCAGCTCCATCTGCATCCACACCTGATAGCTGCGCGCCGAAAAGCCAGCCCGCTCCAAGGCTTTGATATACGAGGGCAGCGCCCAAAACGCCACAGATGAAGCATCGCCAAAGCCGTCGCGCAGTCGGTCTTGGGTCAGATCGGTGGGCAGGCGCATATCCACCGCCGTCGCAAGTGCTGTCTGTTCAGGGTTCGCATCGGTCAATGACCAGCGCTTGGCCCCGTGCAGAAGCCATTCCCCCGGCAGCAGTTGCGCCGAGGTGGCTTCAATGCGCTGCGTCGGCGTGCCTTCCAAGCCAAAGCTGATCACAGTGACACCTTGCAACGTCGTGCCATCGGGATCGCTGCGCACCGCCTTGATCACCGATTGCCCTGCCTCGCTGCTGCCACCCGCATTGCCCTGCCGCATCCACAAGCCATCCTCCGACAACGACAGCAGCGAGCCCTCTTGCCCACTCTGCGCCGACAAGCGGTCATAGGTCTTCGAGGTTGCCGCCACCAACGGATTGAACACCGCCACCGCCACCGCGCCAATCAGCAAGGCCATCACCACAGGTACTGCCAAAAACTGCAACCCAGACCGCCCCGAGGCCCGCACCACCACCAGCTCTGACGACCGCGCCAGCCCCAAAAACAGCGCAATCGCCGTCAAAATCATGATCAACGGCAGGATCTGATACAGGCTCTCTGGCACGTTCAGAAGCGACAGATAAAGCGCTCCGCTCAGGCTGACCCCAACCTTACGCAACTGATCAATCACGTCGATCAGCAGCAAAATCGCCGCAAACACGCCAAACACCAGCCCGAACATCTTCAAAAACCGCCGCGCGATATAAAAGGTCAGCGTCATGTTGCCACCGTGTCTAGCACTGCCAGCTTCGGCACCCGCCGCGGCCTTTGCGTCAACCACAACTCGAACACCCCAATCGCGATCCCCACCACGGGAGCTACATAAGCCAGCATCCAGCCGCGCGGCACATCTTCGCCGACACTGGTCGAAACCGTCGCAATCGCCTGCACCAGCAGCAGCAGCAGCACCGCCACGCCGACCTGCCGCCACAACCCGAACCGACTGAACGCCCCCAGCAGCAGCGAGGAAAATCCGATCAACGCAGCCGAAAGCGCCATAAACGGCTGCGCAATCCGGTCATGGCCCTCAAACAGCATACTCGCCTCGGTCTGCTGCACCTCTGCCATCAGCGCCGGGGTCGGGGCCAACAACTCGGGCGTCGACAACTCCGCCATACTGCGCGTCCGCAAAGCAGGCGCCGCCATCAACCCCGCCAGATCATAGGTGAAATCGGCAAACCGCGTCACCGACAACTGCCCCTTCGGCCCCAACAGCTGCACCATGCCATCGACCATCAGCAGCTTCGGTCCCGCATCAGTACGTGCAAAAAATGCCTTCTTCGCGGTGTAAAGCGCGCGTTGTTCCACAACTCGATCATCCGCCAGAAACAGATCCAGCAATTCCCCCGTCGGCGCAATCTCACGGATATAAAGCGTGATGCCGTCCGAGGGATGAATGAACTGGCCATCCTTCAAAAACCGCGCCGAGACATTCTGCGAGATCGCCTCTGACCGCTCCGCCAAAGCACTGCGGCTTTCGGGCACCAGCACATGCATCAGCACCAGCATCATCCCCGTCACGATCAACCCAAAATACCACACCGGGCGCGCCAGCCGAAATGCTGAAAATCCGGTCGCCTGCATCACCACCAGCTCTGATTCCGACATCAACCGATTGGCCACATAAACCGCGCCAATAAACGCCGAAATCGGCAAAACCAGCCGGATCACATTCGGCAGCGTCAGCAAGGAGAACTGCAAGAAAACCACTGCCGACTGGCCATCGCCGATCAACTGATCAAACAGCCCCACCGCGCGGTTCACCCAATAGACCGCCACAAGCACTAGCGAGAAAAACCCGAACAGCGCCAGCAGTTGCGACAGCAGATAGCGGTCGAATCTTGACACCTAAAACCAAACTCCCAAAATCCTTGGCCGCGAACTTAGCGGAAAACCCCAGCGGGGAAAACTGGTATCTGGCCTTCCCGCCCCCCCTTCGCTAGCTTGCGCCAAAGCTGCGCCAAAAAGCCCCCCGACGAAGCCCCCCGACGAAGCCCCCCGACGAAGCCCCCCGACGAAGCCCCCCGACGAAGCCCCCCGACGAAGCCTCCCGACGAAGCCCCCGACGAAGCCCCCCGACGAAGC